>JACQVJ010000159.1 GCA_016209805.1 Ignavibacteriota bacterium | reverse complement strand
GAGCGTGGCGTGATCTTTGCTGAGAGCAATTTGTTTACGATGTAGGAACTCCCGCCGATCTTTGGTCAGATTGAGGATGCCGTCTTCTCGTTCGATTCCGCTCGCTCGCTGAAGGACGCCACCGATAACTTCGTAAGACAGTATATTGGTCACGTGCTAAAGACCCATCAGTTCAACAAGGAAGTCGTTGCGAAGACGCTCAAGATCAGCCTCTCATCGCTTTATCGCAAGATTGAAGAGTTGGGGATACCTTTGCAAGGCTAAGAATCGGCCTTACAGGTTTCCCACAAATTGGAATATTCTTGTCGTCTCCTCGTCTGTTTCCCTCCAAATTCGGCCTTTTTAGGTCAAAGACGTTCTCTACCGAGCATTTCCTTTGGCACGTATCTTGAAAAACTGCTCATAGCAGTGCATCAGCAAACGTGTCAAGGAAAGGAGGAGCAATGGTTCTTCTCAAGAATATACTCGTTACAACCGATCTCTCCGACTATTCCCTGACCGCGATGGAATATGCGACATCGTTCGGTCTCTTGTATTGTTCAAAGCTGTTCCTGTTGCATGTCGTGGAAGACGTTCCGGCTGTTTTTCCACTTCGAGGGGTTGAGGGTGACGCGAAAGAGCATCAGCGTGAGAAAGAAGAGCGTGCTCGGCACGATCTTAAAGATTTCATTGCGAAGAACATCTCGAGGGATGTAACCGTGATCCCTATTGTGGTGAGCGGTATTCCCCACGAGGCGATCAAACGATTCGCAGAGGAACAACGTATTGACATCATCATTATGGCAACCCACGGACGTACCGGGTTGCAGCATATCATCGTGGGGAGCGTTGCGGAGAAGGTGGTCAGGACGGCAAGCGTTCCCGTGTTGACAGTGAAACCTCCTCGGTTGCGCGACACGATAATCAGAAAAGAGGATATCGAAAACGAACTTCACTTGCCGTGAAATACAGTGATCCCTGGGAACCAATACTGATGACGCTTGCGACGGACTCACATGAGGGAAATCAGGCTCGCGATGCGGGAACGAGCGTCGATGAGAGCAAGAAGACCATTCTGATTTACAGCCCTGATCTGAACTTCTGCTTCAGCTTGTCGATGCTATTCCAGGATCGGTACAACGTGATCACGACGACCAACCCTGGCATGTTGAGCAAGTTCGTGGCCGACTATTCGGCGGATCTCGTGATTGTCGATGCTGTTCCATCTGAAAAGATGATTGAGCGTCTCAGCGGATTGAGAGGACTGAACAAGCTGCTCCCCATTATTATGCTCTACGTCTACAGCGCAAAGGATGTTTATCTTGACCAGAAAATCAGAGCGCAAGTGGATTCTGTCTTTTACAAACCGTTCGATCTCGGCGCTGTGTCGAAACGCATTGAAGAATTATTGTCCTGATATGTACGTCGTTTCCGAAGCTTCTCCGAAAATGACGACCACGAAAAGAGTGAACATGAACAAAGCATCCTTCAAAAGACCTCGATCATTTCTCACAGCAAGTTCATTCAGGCGTACGATTCTGTTTCTGATGCCTGCCGCAGCAGTGCTGTCTGGGGCGCCGGCGTATTCTCAAACGAATTCGGATTGCTTTCTCTGCCATAGTGAGCGCTCACTCACAATGAGCAAGAAAGGAAAAAGCGTTTCCCTGTTTGTGGATGAGAGCAGCTTCAAAGGTTCGGCACACGGCAATCTTGAGTGTGTCTCATGCCATGAGAACTTCAAGGCGGACGACATCCCCCATGCGCGCAGGATCAGGCCCGTCAACTGCTCAAACTGCCATGACGGCGAAAAAGCAGAGCAGTACTCACATAGTGTTCACGGTGTTGCGGGAAAGGACGGTCGCGTGATGGCGACATGTGCAGATTGCCACACCACGCACACCGTCAAGAAGATTTCTGACAAACAATCGCCCGAAGCGAAGGAATTCGCGGCACACATGTGTGCAAAATGTCATGGAGCAGTGAACGAAAAATACATGCAGTCGGATCACGGTCTGGCGCTGATGGCAGGTGTGAAAGGCTCTCCCAGTTGTATCGATTGCCACGGTGAACATAATATCGTATCCCCGGCAGTTGAAGGATCTCCGACGAGCCGCGTACACGAAGCCGAGATTTGCTTGGGATGTCATCTGGATAATCCCAAAGTACGCGCCAGGGTAGGCCCGTCGGCTGGATTCATTTCCAGCTACGAGAACAGCGTGCACGGTCAGGCGGTGAAGCATGGAAACAAAGCTGCTGCCACGTGTACGGATTGCCACGGAAGCCACGAGATGAAGAAAGGCGCCAACCCCGCTTCAAAAGTTGCCAAGGCAAACATCGCGTCAACCTGCGGCCAATGTCATGGTGATATCAGGATGCAGTTTGATTGGAGTGTGCATGGCAAGACCCTTGCAGCGGGAGTAATCGCGTCGCCTACGTGTACCGATTGCCATGGCGAGCACAATATCCTATCGCCGAAGGATGACCGCGCGCCCGTGTCGGCGAAAAACGTCTCCGCGCAGGTCTGCTCGCCGTGTCACGCATCAGTCAAGCTTACGGAAAAGTATGGCCTGGCAGGGGACAGGTTCAAGAGCTTTCAAGATAGCTACCATGGTCTTGCCAACCGGGCCGGCTCGGTTGAGGTTGCCAACTGTGCGAGCTGCCACGGTGTGCATGATATCAAACCGTCGAGTGACCCAAGTTCGCGCATTCATAAGGCGAACCTTGTCGCAACATGCGGTACATGTCATCCGGGTGCCAATGAGAATTTCACGAAAGGCTCGGTCCACGTGATCGCAACATCAGGGGATGATGAGCTACTGTATTTGGTTGCGACTGGCTACCTCATCCTCATATTCGTTGTGATTGCCTCGATGTTCTTCCACAACTTTCTTGACTTCATCAAGAAGTCCAAGCGAAAGCTGATGCAGCGCCGAGGCCTGATTCCGCACAAGAAGCACAGTCATCGACTCTATCTCAGGATGTCTTTGAGTGAACGGATACAACATGGAACATTGCTGGTCAGTTTTATCACGCTTGTCATCACCGGTTTTGCCCTGAAATATCCCGATGCATGGTGGGTGGTGTCGATCAGAAGTTTGAGTCCTGTCGTGTTAGAGCTGCGCGGCATCGTGCACCGCGTCGCCGGCGTCGTGATGGTGGTTGCGGGTCTGTATCATCTCTATTATGTGCTGTTCGTGCCTCGCGGAAAGCAGCTGATTCGAGACCTCCTTCCCGTTCGACAGGATATTAATGATCTTGTTGGAGTGATGAAGTACAACCTTGGTTACTCCTCAGTCAAGCCACGGCTTGGGAGATTCAGCTACATAGAAAAGAGCGAATACTGGGCGCTTGTGTGGGGAACGATCGTCATGGCAATTACGGGCGTCATCCTGTGGTTTGATAATACCTTCCTCGGTCTCATCACCAAATTGTGGTGGGACGTTGCACGCACTGTCCACTATTACGAGGCTTGGTTGGCTACACTTGCGATAGTGGTCTGGCATTTCTACTTCGTGATCTTCAATCCTGATACCTACCCTATGAACCTTTCGTGGTGGAAGGGGACACTGACTGAAGAAGAGATGGACGAAGAGCATCCCCTTGAGCTTGAAGAGGTCCAGCGGCGGAGAGCACTTGATGAAGTTCAAGACGCCGGCAAGAACGACGGTGAACGAGAAGCCGAAAAAGTCACGAAGGTGTAGCGCGAGGATATGCGAAAAGCTGTTCATACCACCTGCTTGATTGTCACTGTTCTGCTGGCCGGAAGCAAGTCGATCCTTGCACAGGAGAATGCAGACTGCCTGATGTGCCATGATGATAAGGCGCTGAAAGGCAAGGCGCGCGGAAGGACTGTGTCCATGCATGTCGATGAAAAAAAGTTTTCATCCTCCGTGCATGGCTCTCTCACCTGCATCACCTGCCACATAGATCTCGCCAGGAGTGAGCTACCCCATGCAGAAGACGTGCCTCGTGTCGACTGCGGGATTTGCCACAGCAATGAGCAGGAACAGCATGCCGCGTCGCTCCATGGAAAGGCGATCTCTCGCGGCGATGCGCTCGCGCCCCATTGCAGTGATTGCCACGGCACGCATGATATCGTTTCGGTCAGCAGTTCCGAATCGGCGGTTGCACCACTCAAGATTCCATTCGTTTGCGGCAGGTGTCACCAGGAAGGGTCCGTTGTTCAGAAGCAACGCGTCATTCATCAAGATCATATTATCGACAACTACTCCGAGAGCATTCATGGCGAAGGGTTGCTGAGAAAAGGACTCATCGTTGCGCCGACGTGCGCCTCATGTCATACGGCGCACAGGATCCTTCCTCATACCGATCCTGCTTCTTCAATTGCCCGCCGGAACATTGCGACAACATGTGCAAAGTGCCATGGGCAGATCGAAAGCGTCCACCGAAAAGTTATCAAGGGAGAGCTCTGGGAGAAGAGGGCGCATATCCTCCCCGCCTGTATCGATTGTCACCAGCCCCACAAGATTCGCAAGGTCTTTTACGATCAGGGTATGGCAGACGCGGATTGCATGCGATGCCACGAGAATCGTGACCTGAGTGCGAAGTCAGATGGCCGTTCCTTGTTCGTTCGTCTGGATGATCTGAACCACTCGCGACATGCAAAGATTGCATGCAGCCAATGTCACACAGGCGTTACTGCTTCCCGGTTACGGCCGTGTGAAACAATCACGCAAAAAGTCGACTGTTCTTCATGCCATGCGGAAGTTGGAGCACAATATCAGACCAGTATGCATGGACGACTGCTCGCGCAGAACGACCCGAATGCACCGACGTGCAAAGAATGCCACGGGACACACGGAGTCGGCGGGAGAACCGAGCCCCGATCTCCAATTTTTGCAACGAACATTCCGGCCCTGTGCGGCAAATGCCACCGTGAGGGAGAGAAGGCGGCTGTACGCTACGCCGGCACACAACATGAGATCATTGAACATTACACAGAAAGTATCCACGGTAAGGGACTGATGAAGAGCGGTCTGACCGTGACAGCAACCTGTACGAACTGCCATACGGCGCACCGGGTTCTTCCGAAAACGGATTCGGCTTCAAGCGTCAACCCGAAAAACGTTCCAACCACATGTGGTCGATGCCACCACGGGATCGAAGAGCAGTTCTCGTTGAGCATCCATGCCACGAAGGTGGGACACACAGACCGTGAGTTACCGATGTGCAGCGATTGTCACAGTGCCCATACAATTCGCCGCGCTGACGAGGAGGGGTTCAAGCTCGATATCATGACAAAATGCGGTCGGTGCCATGAGTCGATCGCAGAAACCTATTTCGATACGTACCACGGCAAGGTATCGCAGCTCGGTTACACCAAAACGGCGAAGTGCTACGACTGCCACGGGGCGCATGACATACTTCCGACTTCAGATCCGCGGTCGCATCTCAGCCGTGAGAATGTGGTTGGCACTTGTCAGAAATGTCACCCTGGGGCCACACGTCGCTTTGCTGGTTACCTTACTCACGCAACGCATCATGATCCGGAAAAATATCCGTTTCTCTTCTGGACATTCTGGGGGATGACAAGTCTTCTCATTGGCACGTTTGTTTTTGGCGGGATTCATACTCTCCTTTGGTTGCCACGTGCCTTGCAGATGCGTCGCGCGCGGAGCCGGTTGAGCAAAATGAATATAGAGAATGATGAACCAAGCAGAGGCATCCCTCCGGATGAGGGAAACGGGCGTGGGGCCTGAAGTGTCCCCACAGCCGGCGACAATAGAAGGTCGGGAGTTTCTTCGATTCTCCCGTCTGAACCGGACTCTCCATATTCTCATGATTGTCAGTTTCATGAGCCTGGCTCTCACGGGTATGACGCTGAAGTTCTCATACACAGGATGGGCAGTGATACTCTCCCGCCTGTTCGGTGGCTTCGAGTCGGCGGGGTATATCCATCGTGTCGCGGCCCTGCTGATGGTTGGCTTGTTCGTTACTCATATAGTTGATCTGATAAAGAAACGAAAGCGCAAATACGCTTCGTGGAGATCGATGATCTTTGGACCGGATTCAATGCTATTCAACAAGAAGGACCTTCAGGATTTTGTCGGCAACCTCAAATGGTTTTTGGGAAAGGGTCCCCGGCCCAAAT
>JACQVJ010000165.1 GCA_016209805.1 Ignavibacteriota bacterium | reverse complement strand
TGTTCAAGGTGAGTCATTGCGAATTGGCGTCCAAAGGGGTCGACAATTTCGTCTTGAAAACCCGAGTGAGTTAAAACATCACCGTTGGGTGCGATCTGAATTTCAGGGTCCATGACGCCTTTTTGAATAGCGTCCGAACAGCCACCAAGGTGAAACATTAAAAACGCATCGGACATCAGAGGTTGTAGATCGAGAACACCCGCTGAACGGCCTCCTGTAATTGGACATTCAGAAACCGCCATCTCGACAACCAGTCTTAAGGCGAGTGTAGCAGCATTGAATAGTGCGATTTCACGTACGACTCTCTCCTTAGCAGCGTCCCTATCAGTTCTAAGTGCAACCAGCGCTCGAACAGTCCGTTCCCATTGTAGTCTATCGGCCTCGATGCCTTCGATGTACCCCAATGACTGCTCAATCACGCTTAGGCGGTCGAGGATATGAAATGCCGGACGCATTCGTTGCCAGATGGCCTCGACAACTTTGTTCAGGAATTCAACACTCTCGTCCTGCTTTGTAAGATGATCGCCTTCATTGGGATTTCGAACTAGCCAGCCGAGCCCAAGTTTGCAACGGGCATCGTCTGCTTCGTCGATAAGAAGACTATTTGGCCTGTCATAGTCCCGAATGTAATCGCGGAAATGAGCTGCCTTGAAGAAATGTAAATGTCGAGCATCTTCATTTGGAATGATCGAATCAAGATGGTGGCGTAGAGTGATGTCGTCTGGTGTGCGTCCTCCGAGTGTTAGAACCCCGCTTATGAGTGCACGCAATATTGCGCGTTCCCCAATGTTTTTTGGATGACTGAATGAACCAAGGAACGGGTCACGAAAACTGATCTGTACAGTCCTCGTTTCCGAGCTGACTGAGACTAATAGGCAGGACTGTAGTACGTCTTCTGATGCTGGCTCTACTTGCGTTTGCTGAGCATCGCTAAAATCAAGATCAATCAAAAGGGCCCCTTTAAGCAAATCAAGTTCTTTTTCGAGAATTGGTACGGCTCTTTCGAGCCAGTAACTTACTGCATCCCAAACACGGAAGACGAGGTCACGGGACAAGCTTGTCTTATCGGGATCGGCACCAACCCAACAGACAAAATTCTTTCCGACGTACGCACCCAGCAATTTCCCTGCGGTGATGGCCTCAATACAACCATAGCTAGGTTCAGCATGATCTTCGGGAAAATAACTATCAAATGTCTTGCGTATGACGCGGACCATTCTTCCGTTCGGTAGTGGTAGTACATGGGTATCCAAACTTTGACGCACTGTCGTTCTTATCTGAGCGAGACAATCCGTTGGAATCAGCAAGTTTAGAGACCGACCTGCGCCAAATTCCATTTTCTGATCGAGCATCATGTGATGTGTTCGACGCCACCACCCGTAAAGATTCAAAAGTCCGTTAGCATTGGCGATAAAGACATTATTTGCAGAAAGAAATCTGTGGTGGTCTATGAGTTTCCAAAGAAGAAAATGCGAGTTACGGGGTACTGAACTGAGAGTATCAATATCAGGAGCAGAAACGCTCTCGATTCTCCAGTCCACAGATTCCTTCGGAACACAGTATGAGCCAGGGCGACCATAACCACACCAAACCAAGAGTGTTAATCCCTGCCTGAAGCCTTCCTGTTGACAAAACTTAACTCTTGCGTTGCGAACTCTTAAATCAATTTCTTCGCTCAATTGTGAAACATCAGCCTCGGGTGACGAGAAGCCGTGTTGCAGAAAGGTTTCCAGACTGTCGACAATGGCGATTACTTGGAGGTAGCGCCCTGCGTCAACTTCCGTTGCGAAGTCCAGCAATGCTTTGTTGGCAATCTGCTTGGACGGGAGGGGTAGCCCACGCGGAACTCGACTTCCTAGGATTTCTGTAGCAGATAAGAATTTTCGGTATTCGGCGATAAGGACTCTGTCAAATATGTCTTTATAACCTTGCTCATGAATCCAGGTCAGAACATGTTGCCGTACAGCGACGCTAATAGCCGTTGGCAACAAAACCAACCATCTTGTCCCATCGTGAACAACTGGATGCCTTTCAAGGTCGCTACTACCCAACTCTTTCTCGATAAGTTTCGTTCGACCTTCCAAAGGAAAAATGAAAGGGCCCAGATCGGTCGGCACAATTTCTAAGCGCGCTAAATCTGTGGCAGAAAACGTAATCGCGTTAGAAAGGGATTCCAGTCGTTCCGATGGCGGAATCGCCGTCTCTCCCTTGTCACTGCCGCCGCCTGGAGAGAACCTACGAATTCCGCGCCTCGCGGCCATATCCTCGCTGAGTCTAAGGATCGCGAAAACCTCCCGCCGTAATTGGCCACTAGCGTCACTAGGGGGTAACGTTTCAATGACACTTATAATCCGCTGAAGGTAAAAGTCGCTGCTTTCCCACACACCTTTAAAAATTCGAATATTTCCTCTCGACGTGCCCACATTCGTGACAAACACATCTTCTGGGGGATCCTCCATCAACGCAAACACAGTCGCCTCAAGTTCACTCTTGATCAACCTACTAATTTCCCGGCGACCCGCTCGCCGGTTTCCAGCTGCGACTCCGAGCAGAAGATGGACCAGGAGCTCGATACGGAACGTGTTTGCTTGAAGGGATGGTTCGGTCAAGAGGCCAGCGACCATGGCAGCTGATGCCAATGGTTCAAATCGTTCTAGCTGAACCTTTAGTTTCGGTCTTTCTTCGAAGACAGCTGAGATCTTCCGATTGGTGGGCAGGAAAGCAGGTAGATTAGAAAGAAAATCAGGCTTGTGCAAAGGAGGTGATCTATTCTCTGTTTCCAGCGGCATTGAGATTAACACCTCACTACGAATATATTTGCAATAACCTGTACGAAACCTTCTTAAGAGCAATTGGCCATGTTGCAAGTGCGTACGCGATTCATCGGTTCGCCTTTCGATACCCCAGCGCGTC
>JACQVJ010000164.1 GCA_016209805.1 Ignavibacteriota bacterium | reverse complement strand
TTCACAGTTCCCACGGGGGAATCGATCACCACCGCTATCTCTTCATAACTCATTTCCTGAACATAGAAGAGCAACACCACACTCTTGAACCTCTCAGGCAGTCGGTCAATCTCGGCATTAACGACTTTTTGAAGTTCTTCTTCTTCCATCCTTTCAAATACTGATATGGCTTCATGATCGACGAGCCTGTTATCGCTTTTCCCCCGATCATCGTCCTCAAGAAGTTCCAGTTTCCACCCCCTCCGACTGACGCGAGTCATGCAGAGATTGTACACGATACGGTAGAACCATGTGCTGAATCGGGCATCACCTCTGAACTGACCGAGACCGTTGAACGCCCGCACGAACGCATCCTGCACCAACTCTTCCGCCTCCTCGCGGTTGCCAACAAGTCGAACGGCCAAGCTCATCGCCCGATCTTTGTGGCGGTCTACCAGAAGGGCATAGCGGCGCGGATTGCCCGCTCGCACCTCGTTAATGATCTGCAGATCGTTATCTACCAATGGATCCAGTTGGTTCTTTGTTCGCTTACCTTCTTTGACTACCGATTGATGACAAATGTTTCAATCTGAAACCGTCATTATATAAATTCGTGCTACAAGACTGAAACATTCACGCAACCAGTGTAGTCTAACTCTGCAAGAAACCAGAATTCAATATTATCAACTATCTATGGAGGAATACGATGAGCGGACCTGAAATTCTCATTCCCCTTACATTCTTTCTAAGCCTTGGTGGAATCGCGGGAGTTCACATCCTTACGAGGCACAAGGAACGGATGTCGATGATCGAGAAGGGGCTGAAGTCCGAGGACATCAAATCTCTATACGAAAGATCAAACATGCGTGTGAATCCACTCAGCTCGCTCAAGTGGGGAGTTGTGTTTGTCGGCATCGGACTCGCAGTGCTGATAGGAATGTGGCTCAGACAATCGTTCTATTTTGACGAGGGAATATTCCCGGGGCTTATCGCACTCTTTGGTGGATTGGGACTCATTGTATTTTATTCGATCGCAAGGAACAAAGCGTCTCAATAATCTTCAGACCTTTTCCGCAACCCAGGCTCCGACCTTCGGAGGCTTTTTTATTGCATCCGTCGAACGTCGGCAAGTTCGTCTTTCTTCCCCACAGCGAACAAGACAAGCGTCACTACACCAGCCCCGAGCACGATCGAAAGATACGGCGATAGGCCAAACGCCGTCGGTATATCGCCGACGATCATTCCGATTATCGCCGCCACGAACGCATACGGGAGTTGCGTTCTCACATGGTCAACGTGATCGCAGGCCGAGGCCATCGAGCTGAGAATGGTTGTGTCGGAAATGGGAGAACAATGGTCGCCGAAGACCGACCCGGCAAGAACCGAGCTGACCGTGCCGAGCATGATGATGTGAATTTCCGGGATGTTCATACCAGACTGGCTGCTCAAGGCGTACGCAAGCGGAATAACCAGAGGCATGAGAATCCCCATCGTCCCCCAGCTTGTTCCCGTTGCAAAACTGATGATCGCCGCCACAAGAAAGGTCAGCACCGGAAGCCATTGAGAAGCGAGGTTTCCCTTCAGGATCTGTACAAGGTAGTCCGCCGTGTGGAGTTCCATCGTAACGGCACCAATGCTCCAGGCCATATTAAGAATGATCATGGCATAGAGCATCGACTTCACGCCATGGAACCACGCATCCATTGCCGCCACTGCCGTCAACAATCGCTGTGCGATCGAAAGGATGATCGCAACAGCACAACTTGCGAGCGAAGCCCAGAGAAGCGCCTTGTACGAGTTCGCCGAGCCGACGATGTTTCCAAGACTGAAATCGGTGCCGCCAGACGACGCGATACTCTCAACCCCGGTGTAGTAGAGTCCACCAATCCCAACGAGGATCACCGTCAGAATGGGAATGGCTCCATTCCACCACCGATGAGGGATTCCTTCTGCGGGAAGCGCATTGGCGGATTCGGGCAGATCGGTTGCCAGCTGAGCGCCGTCACGGTGGAGCTTCCCTTCGAGCCTTGCGCGACGCTCTGCGCGTAGCATCGGGCCGAAATCGCGCCCGGTGAACGCGACAGCAAATCCGAGTATGAGTGTGAGAATCGGATAGAAGCGATACGGAATCGTGTCGATGAAAATCCAGTAGGCATTCTCAACATGGTAGTCGATTGATTTGATTGCCGCATCGATCAATCCGACCTCGTACCCAATCCACGTACTGATAAAAAAGAGACTCGACACCGGAGCCGATGTGGAATCGACAATGTAGGCAAGCTTCTCGCGTGAAATCTTCAGCTTGTCCGTTATCGGCCGCATAGTATTGCCAACGATAAGGGTGTTGGCATAGTCATCAAAGAAGATCACCACGCCGAGAAGCCACGATGCTATCTGTCCGCGCCGTGCTGTACTTGCCATCGTAATAAGTCGATTCGCGATGCCGTGAGTCCCTCCGTTCTTTGAGATGATCCCCACCATCCCGCCAAACATGAAACTGAAGACCACGATTGACACGTGGTCGGGGTCCGCCATTCCTCTGATAATGAAATGATCAATCACACGGGCCGCGCCGGTGATTGGATCATAGTCGTGTATGAACAACGCACCGAGCCACACACCTGCGAACAGCGAGATGATCACCTGTCGAATCGTGAGTGCAAGAACAATTGCAAACAATGGTGGAAGGATACTCAACAATCCCGGAATCGCTCTCAGCTTCTTCTGCGAAACGGTATTCCCGTCCCTTATGACAAGCACCACCTCTCCCGTTCGCTCGACGTGAACGCCCTGAAGCGCAACCTTCCCCTTCACACACTGGGCAACGATCGGAACATATGCATCCTTTTCGACACGATAGATCCCGTCGATCTCGACTCGTCCGTTGTAGGAAGTATCGATTGTTCCGTTAGCACCCAGTGCGGTTACCTCGACTCTGAACTCAGTTCCATACAGCACGAGATCGGGCGAAGTAATCGCAAAGGAAGATGGCTGTAACGACTGGCTGAAGAGTGTCGAAGATGAGAGGAGGATCAGTAAGAGGAGACGGAAAGAGGAGATCATTAAGATCTGTGGTGCCTGCGAAAAGTTTTCATGATAATAGCGATTGGCTTTT
>JACQVJ010000168.1 GCA_016209805.1 Ignavibacteriota bacterium | reverse complement strand
GTCGTGGAGTAGTTTGAGGAAGTCCCTCCGGTGGATCATGAATAATTCCGATTTCGATATTGCGACAACGCTTGCAGAGCGTGCAAGCCCGTCGAGAATCGCCATCTCACCAAAGAAATCACTCTCCCCGAGGATGGAGAGAATGACTTCACGTCCGTCGTCGTCCATCCGGACGACTTTCACTTTCCCTGTGATGATAACAAACAGCGCGGCCCCCGCCTCCTCTTCCAATAATATGATGCTCCCCTTCTTGTATTTCTTACGGACCCCGACTTTTGCAATTGTCTCCAGATCCATTGGCTCGAGATCGCACAGGATTGGGACGTTCTTCAGAAACTCAAGTTCATCCTTGACTGAGGAATTCAGATTGACCTCACTGATTGTGTGGTGGACAGTCTGCTCACGCATGTGAATTCCACAAACATTTGGTGAAAATATACCTGCTTGAGCTATCAAAGTCAAGCAAAATACCTTGCGGCTTACACTTACAGCGATTCGCTTTATTCGGTAAGAATGAAGTATGTGAACAGACCAAGCCCGATTTGAGTTGCGGCGAGCGCAATTGCCGACGCAGTATCCAATCGGTGGGTTTCAGACCGGAGAGAGGGATCGCCAGTCTGCAAGTATTGGTTGTATTTGTTGTCAGCTTTGACTTTGAAATAAGCTGCAGCAGCCCCGGAAAGGACGGTAGCTGCGCCCGTGACATAGAGCCGAAGTGAGCTTGGACCACTGTGATCGAGATCTTGCAACCCGGGCTCGGTCTCACTCTGCCAGACCTTTTTTAGGTTTGTGTTCAGAATACCCCTGTGATCGCTTCGTAGATCCACCGATGTGTCTTCGTAGCCTTCCTTGCGAATAACAACGTGACGGATCGAGCGATCTACCTTCAAAACGAGTGGAGTCGTCCCCGCTGTTGAATCCCTGATCAACACCTCGGCTCCATAGGGAGAGCTCGTCACAAGGTACCTTGCTTCGAATGCGTACCGAAGCGTGCGTGCATCGCCCGAATTCACACTAAAGCTATCTGAGACAGTCCCCGCAAGCCAGTTATAGAGGTCGGGATGGAGGATCGTGAGTCGGTGCCAGCCCGGTGCCAATGTATCGATCACGAGAGGTGTGATGCCGACGCGTTGTGAATCGATTATCACGACAGCCCCGTCTATGTCTGTCTGAACAGTGATCGAGGCGAATTCTCCCTTCAGAGTGTCGTCTACAGATTCTCGCGCACTTGCCGAACAACGCACGAGCGCAGCGGCCCCTAGAATGAGAAACAAAGATCGCACAGACCAGGTTGATTTCATTGTTCCTCTCCCTTGAACGAGAGTATCAGTCGCTCATCCGTTGCTACGACTACACGGTTTCTCGCTACGGCTGGCGTCGTCTTGATTCGCCCCTCCACACTTTGCTTCCAGACGATTGATCCGGTGGAGACGTTCACTGCGAACAGCTCCTTTTTGAGTGTCCCCACATAGGCAATATTTCCGGAAACAACCGCCGACGAATTGATGACACCATCAAGATTGGTTGTCCAAGTATTTGAACCATCACCTGCGTTGAGTGCGATAAGCTTTCCGCCGGTTGTACCAAGCACCACAGTTCCCGGTGCGAAAGATGGAGAGGCGTACAGCGGAGAGCCCGCAGCGAATTCCCATTTCGGTTTTCCGCTGGAAAGCTCGATTGCATGGAGCAACCCACCGAGAGTGGCGACGTAGACTACACTATCCATTACTGCCGGTGCGGCAACCACGGGTGCGCTGGTTCGGTACCTCCATCGTTGTTTCCCGGTCTCGGCATCGAGCGCGTAGACGGAACCATCCTCCGCGCCGAACACAACGGTCTTTTCGACCGCTGCAGCCGAAGAACGAATTCCCTTGCGTTTTTCGTTGCCCGGCAGCTCAAACTTCCAGAGCAATTCACCCTTGTCGCGTTCGACACAATAGAAAGTACCACTTGTGTTGCCGAAATAAAGCCTCTGTTCGAACAGAAGAGGAGAGACCTCAAGGTCGCCATATTCACGTTTCCATCGAAACGATCCCTCACTAAGGTCGAATGCGACCAGCGATTCGCGAGAGTTTGACGTAGCCACGAATGCGACGCTTCCATCAACGACAGGAGATCCCTGAATTGCATCTCCGAGGGATACCCAACCAAGGCGGTTGCCATTATTTGCACTGATCACGTACAGCTCGCCGCGCAAATTTCCAACGATCACGAGCGTGTCAACGATCAACGGAGATCCATTTCCTATCCCTCCCGTGACATCGTATTCCCATTGAAGAGAGAGGGGCGGGAGAATACTCTGGATGGCGACGTTCGACCGTGTTTCGGTGCGCGCAAACATCGGCCAGTCATCAGGAGAACTCCGGACGGCATGGTCAAGCTTAAGTCCGCCGCATCCCACCAAGACAGCGGGACCTATCGACAGGATCAACAGAAACGATATGGTTCTCAGAAATCCCATCCGAAGAAGAATTGGTGAAAAAGGCCCTTTTGCAGCTTGGAGAAGTTCTCCTCGATGCGTTTTCCGATATCGTATCGCAGAACAAGCACACCGCCGAAGTTCATTCGCAGCCCACCGCCCATGCTTCCATAGGTTGTTCTATACTTGGTGTCCCACGCACTTCCGGCATCGATAAACAATGCCCCCCGTATCGACCAGAAGCTTACTCCGCCGAAGGGAAACTGTACGGCAAACTGATCGATGAAGGGGAAGCGAAGCTCCTGGCTTGTGAGCCAGAGTTTCTCACCACGGAGACTCCATCGAGGCCACCCGCGCAGATCCCAGCTCCCTCCCATTACGAATCGACGCGACTCCTTCCCGCTGTTGTAGAACAGCCAGAAGCGTGAGGCAAACGCGCTTCGCTGAGACAGTCTCATGTAATGCCGGTAGTCGAAGATGACCGTATAATAGTTGACGTTCGAGTACTGGATATCCGATGTGAACGCCAAAGTCAGATTGAAGCGACTACCGTCAAGCGGGCCGCTGGGTCCCCAGAGTGAGTTGTCATGTGTAAACGCAATGGCGTTCGATAAGAGCAGCGCCTTCCGGTCTTCGATTGTTCCGAACACTTCTTTATTGGAATTGCTGAGGCTGACCGATGCTTCGACGCGCTGGAATTTGGTGAGCGGATAGGCGAAGGCAAAGTACCCGCCGAAGACCCGCTCGAAAAAGAACTCATCCCTGTCGGTGAGATCGTAGCGTCGGCCTGCAAATCGATAGATGCCGTAGGCAAAACTTGTTCGCTGTTTCAGCGAGATGCGTGAGATTGCAACATTGAAGCTCGAGAGAAGCTCATCCTGTGACTGGGCTGTATTGTACAGGAGGAAATAGTATTGATCGTTGCCGAGCAAGTCGCTCAATGCGATAAATGCTCCGCCGGCTGTGCCAAACACCGGATCGGTGGAGATGGCACTCTGCGCAATGTCAAAGCTGTAGTCTCCCTGATACCTGAAGGTCTTGACTTCCGACGTTCCTGCAATTGATTGTGCCTCCCATGGTTTTTCTTTTTGATATAGATCGATCAACTTCACGGTTGTCGAGGTGTCGGCCACGGCGATGATGTCCTTTACCATGCGTATCTGGAAGCTGAACTTCTCGAAGGCTGCAAACACGAGATCACCAGACGAGGTCCATGCGGGATCGAAAGCAGCTGTGGTAAAATGTGTTACTTTCGTCATCGACCGCATTCCCTCATTTGGCTCCTTGTTCATATCTATGATCCAGATGTTCTGTGCACCGCCAACGTCGCTCGTGAAGGCCAGCTTTGATCCGTCCTTCGACCATGAAGGTGAGTTTGCGTTTTCATCGCCGTATGTCAGGTAATCAATGACGCCAGTATTCACATCGTAAAGGAAGAGATTGTACGTTCCTTCTGAACCAAAAGGTGTCCTGTCGGAACTGAATGCGATCTTGTCCGCTTCGGGAGACCACGCAGGATCACGATCGTCATAATAATCGTGGGTCAGGCGGCGCAACTCGCGCGTTTCGGTATTGAGCAGATACAGATCGTTATTCCCTGCCATGTCGATAGCCGAAAACACGAGCCGTTTGCCATCCGGCGCCCATGACGTGGATCCGAAGCTAACGAGATTACGGAAGCGGAAGGTCTGCTCTACTTTGTTTGTGACAACGTCATAAAGATGCAGTGCATCGGTTTCTCCACTCTTCGTAACAAATGCGAGGACTCCGTACTTGGAGATGTCGATCCTGCTTTTGAACGGATGGAACGTCTCAAACTCGTCCGACTTTTCTCCTTCAATGACATTGACTGCCGGAGCATCCCCTTTGGCATCGAGGTTTTTCTTGTAAATACCGGTGTATCCAGTTTTGTTTCCGATAAAGAAGACCTCCCGTGTTGTGTCGTGCTCAAATACCACGGGCTTGAAGTTGAACCCTTCGGAAACTATCTTCTTGGTGACGCTGCTCGGCGCATCATGAGCAGCAAGGAGTGGATAATACTTCTTCTTCAAGGCATAAAGCCATTCCTCATCGAAATCTTTGTACCGCTTTCCGAGCGTCAGCCCGAACACTTCCTGGAACGAGCTTTCCTTCCAGAAATTCTCCATGAGCAGGAGAATCTTCTCCTCACCGTATGTCCTGCCGATGTATTCAAGGACCGCCTGCCCTTCTTTGTACATCAGGAAGGAACCATAGATTCTGTCCATGTCATTCAGACCAACAACGATGTCGCTGAGTACGGCATCGCGCAATACCATTTCGGCCTGTGTGTCCCACTCCGTGGACCAGTATTCGGCAAGTCCTTCAGTGAACCAAAGTGGGGGAAGCCGATCCTGAGGCTTCCGGTGGTCGGTCATCACGCGGCTGACTTTGCTGTGCATGAACACGTGCACAAGTTCGTGGCGGATAACATGCCGGAATCCGTTTGTCGATCCATCGGAAGGAATTACGACCCGGCCTTTGAGAAACTCAAAGAAGCCTCCTACACCTTCCGGTATGAAACCGCCTGTTGTATTCGTCTGCTGGAAGTGAAGATGGGAACTGTAGAAGATGAGCGGAACGCGGCTGTTCAGAGTGTGGTTGAATTTCAATTCGAGATCCTTAAAGGCCTCTTCGGCGAAGAACGCTCCGCGCTCGGCGAGATCCTTCATCTCGGGGTAGTAATAGATATCGAAGTGTTCGGTCTTGAGGACGTGCCAGTCGAATTCGGTGTACTGGATCTTGTTCCGGCCAAAATAGAAGAACTGAGCCGAAGCATCTGTGGCGAGCAACAGCAGCAGCAAGAATGCCAGACAGCGGGGAAAGCATGATTTCATCGCAGACCCATCACTCACGATTCGTATGACAGACCGGGGGCAGGATGGTGGTGTCTCGGATTTAGTATAGAGAGATTGGGCAACACTTGCAAGTGGTTGGGACGCTTTCCCGGTATGGTGACCTCAAGACATTTGAGCTACCATGATGTGCCACTGCGAAAGACGGTGACCAGCAGGATCAATCCAAAGGTAATGATGGCTACCACAATTGCAATTCTGTGTTCCTTGGTCATGGAAATTCGTTCTCAGTTGTCGTCTGGTGAAGGAAATGGAGGGCTTATGCCTTCCCGAGTTCTTCTTTCAAATAGTCTATGATGTAGACAGGCATTGGATCTACCCTGTTGAGGATTGCCAGATAGTAGCTTGTCCAGTCACCAAGGTAAATCAACGAGAACATTCTCGCGAGCAATGTGCGGCCCTCGCTCCACACTTCTGTAATATGCGATGTATGTTCGCTGATAATCTGCTTGGTGAGGTTCATGCGCGCTTGCACCCTGTGATGGTCATCCTTGTCTCTCAGGAAGAACACCTGCATTTCGAGCATCTGCTCCTTCAGAGTCTTCCATCCGACCAGCTCGTTATGGTTCATTTCGGGGAAGACATTTCCGAACATCAATGACTTTCCATTCTCGGCAGTTTGTCCGCGCCAGCGCGTGCCCACGGCATCGAACCGCTCCGTTGAAGAGTAGACAACACCCAATCTACCGAAAAGCTGCTGCGCCAGCCGCAACGCATGGTTTTCTGCCGATTCACAGTCCGCGTATTTTTTCGACTTCGACTGAAGAAGGGCGAGGGTTTCTTTGATTTCGCGATCTTTGTTTCTGACGAGGCCAAGCCTGGCCATGGTAATGAGCAGGGGAAAGAACGAGTATCCAAGCGCTGCACGAGGTTGGAATCCTCCCGGGATGCTTATCAATGGTGATTTTTTTCTGCGCGCCAAACCTTCAATCACTCCATTGGACGTGATACACAGTGTTGGCGAGTTTCGTTGAAGAGCCTCTTTGTAAGCCGCGATGGTTTCTTCCGTATTCCCCGAATAGCTCGAGACGATCACCAGTGTTTTCGGTCCGACGAACTGGGGAAGAGTGTAATTGCGATTTACGATGAAAGGAAGGTCGAGTTCGTCTGCAAGATAGCTCCTCAGCAAGTCGCCCCCGATTGCCGACCCGCCGAGACCGGTGAGGACGATGTTCTGCAGTCTGCGAACAGAGATTCTTACACGCGCTGTTGTGCCAATTCTTATTGCATCGCTGACTTGGGAAGGGAAGCCTTTGATGGCGTCATACATTCCCGTGGGATCGACTGATCGTATTTCTTCAAGCGTCATTACGTCTCCAATGGAATCGATGTGTGCCTACTTCAGCTCGTTTGAATTGAGGTCTCACCCGCTCTGCTCTTCGAGTGGGATGTCGGGAATTCTCGCCTTGACCACAGTGGTTAGGTACTCCCTGATCTCGGGTTCTGTTGACAGGGTGAGTACTTTGTCGGCAACTTTGCGGGCATCTTTGTACTTGATCGAACGGATGATCTGCTTGATTTCCGGAAGTACCGACGGAATGACGCTGAATTCATCCAGCCCGAGCCCCACGAGCAAGACCGTCGCCAGTGGGTTGCCCGCCATTTCACCACACATGCCGACCCAGATTCCCTGTTTGTGTCCGCCGTCGATTACCATCTTAATCGTACGCAGCACAGCGGGATTGAAGTCTTGGTACAGTGACGCAACAGCGCTATTGCCTCTATCGACTGCAAGCATATACTGGATGAGGTCGTTCGTTCCAATGCTCAGGAAGTCCACTTCGGCGGATATTTCGTTTGCGAGCAGCGCGGCTGACGGGACCTCGATCATTACGCCGATCTTGATTTTAGAATCGAAGGGGGTGTCTCTTGCTTTTAATTCCTCTTTTGCCTGTTTGAGATATTCCTTTGCGCGGCGAACCTCAGTCAGCCTCGATACCATGGGAAGCATGATACGAACGTTCTTGCGCGTGCTGGCGCGGAGAATGGCGCGCAACTGAGCAAGAAACATCTCAGGGCGCTCCAGTGACACTCGGATCCCACGCCACCCGAGGAAAGGGTTATCTTCGTGATATGGTTCGGGCGAAATCTTGTCACCGCCAATGTCGAATGTACGGAAGATCACCGGATGAGGAAACAATCCTTCCGCGACGGTTGAGTAGTCTTGCGCCTGTTCATCCTCGGTGGGAAAGCTTGCACGGCCAATCAACTGGCTTTCAGTACGGTACAGGCCAATTCCCCTCGAGCCTTGAGAGATTGCAAACTCGATTTCATCTGCGAACTCGATATTGGCTGATAGCTCATAGCGTTTGTGATCGATCGTTTCGGCCGGTAAACCGGCAATCCCCACGAGTTTTGCTTCAAACTCTTTGAGCCGCTGCGCTTTCCGGTTCAACCCATCAATGGTTTCTTCGGTGGGATTGATCGCGATGATCCCTCCATACCCGTCTATAGCGATGAAGTCTCCAGTGTGAATCTGCTTGGTTGCAGTCCGTAACCCCACCACCGCCGGAATTTTGAGCGACCGCGAGAGCAGGGCAGCGTGAGAAGTAATGCCGCCGAGATCTGTCGCATAGCCGAGAATCTGGTTGCGGCTGAAGATAACGGTGTCCGCCGGTGCGAGCGATTCGGAGACGATGATGGATTCACCCTCGAGTCTCGAGAATAACTTTTGATCCTGGACGCAGCGAATGATCCTGTTGGTTACATCGTCAAGTTCGTGTGCGCGTTCGTGCATGTACTCGTCAGTTGCGGACATCATCATGCGGCGATACTTTCCGATCTCATCGAAAACAATGAATTCGGAGTTCCGTAGCTCTTCCTTGATGCGCTTTTCTATTGTCCCTATCAGGATCTGATCGTTGAGGATCATAATCTGTGCCTCGAAGATCTTCGCACTCTGCGGCCCGAGCTTCTGTTCGGCAAAAGAGAGAATCTTGCGGAGTTCCTTTTCTGCCCGGGCAATTGCTGACTGCAATCGCAGAATCTCCGATTCCACCTCGCTTTCGGGGATGGGCTTCATCTGTATGTGCGGCATCTGTTTGCTGTAGAGATATGCCAGTCCCATCGCGATTCCCGGCGCCGCGGGGATCCCGCTCAGAATCAATTCCTGTTGCGATGTCTTTCCCGGATCGTGTTCCATGCTATTGCTCGTCAAAGCCGCGTTCAAATAACTCCACGATTGATTTCATTGCCTCCTCCTCGTCAGAGCCTTCGAAACGAAGTTGTAGCGTCGATCCTTGCTCCGCCGCCAATGTCATCACCCCTATGATACTCTTACCGTTGATGTCAAATCCATCTTTGGATATTGTGAATTCTGATTGAAACCGGGATGCGGTCTTGACCAGCGTGGCAGCCGGTCGGGTGTGCAGTCCCGCACGGTTCTTGATTGTCACCGTACATTCAACCATGCCTTCCTCAGGAAGTTCTCTTGAGGAGTTGGTGAGAGAGCCAGAGGAGCATTGCGGTTGCGCGGTTCTTTTTCAGGCCATGTAAAGCCGAAGTTGCCCTCATCGTGTCATCGTGTATGAGGGCCCTCGCAGACTCGATCACGTTGTATCGTTTGTAAATGTCAGTAACGGATGAGATATGATGTCGCCGCCTCGTTTCCGTGTAACGACTGCTGCCTAACGCCTCGTGCATCACGCGT
>JACQVJ010000163.1 GCA_016209805.1 Ignavibacteriota bacterium | reverse complement strand
ATGGAAGATCGAAGTCAACTAGGGGGACAGGGTAACGATCTACATGACGAATATCTAGCAGACAACCGATGAGCTACATGGCTTTGGCCTCAACGAGTATAATATCAATGTCGTTGCAGATCCCGGTGAAACAAAGGTCATAGAGTTTGTTGCGGACCAGCAGGGCGTGTTTCCATTCTACTGCACCAATTTCTGTTCCGCGCTTCACCAGGAGATGCAGGGCTATCTGCTTGTCAAGGGCACGTCATCGACGGCCGGCAAGAAAGCTAACATGAGTAGACCCTTGGCCGCCGATTAACGAGAACTCTCCCAGCTCTCATTCCCTCCACCATATTACGGGAGGGAATGAGACGGGGTAGAAAGCAGACGAAATAAGGAGTGGAGCAATGCATAAGATGATAGAAAAGGCAACGTCATTCTTTGAGACTCCGGTGGATTTGAAGAGTCGCATAATCATATTGGTCGCGGGGCTTATGCTGTTGCCGACATACTTTTTCCCACTGTGGAAGATGACTTTGTATTCAAACCAGTTCCCTGATGGTCTTGTCCTTAATATCTATTCGTACAGACTCGAAGGTGGAAAGAGTCCCAACAGGGACGATTTGAAAGAAATCAATTCTCTCAATCATTACATCGGGATGCGTGAGCTGAAGGAAGATGACTTTACGGAGTTCAAATGGATTCCGTTCGTGGTTGGTGGTGTGATGCTTCTTGCGCTGCGAGTCGTTGTTTTGGGGAAGATGTCGAAGCTCGTTGACTTGTTTGTGCTGTTCACGTATTTCGGATTATTCTCACTATGGAGTTTCTACCACAAGCTTTATCTGTATGGCCACGATCTCGACCCGAGAGCAGCCGTGACAGTTCCGCCGTTCACTCCGCCGATTTTTGGGCATGAGACGATGGCAAACTTCGAGGTGTTCAATTTTCCTGCTGCTGGGTCATACTTCATGGCTGTGGTTCCTTTGTTTCTGCTCGTCGCCATGTGGCTGTCGCGCAAATCCATGTTGAGAATCGCCAGTGCATAAACGATCTCACATTGTCCCGACATTGACGTGAAGCTGTTGAATTCAAAAACTATCATTTATGGTTGGTTGTTCATTGCCGGGCTTTCTCTTGAGGCAGCAGGGCAGAGTGGCTCTCTTCAGGCTCTGATCGACAAGGCTCCGCCTGGAGGAAGAGTCACAGTCTCTTCCGGAGTCTACTCCGGAAACATCGCGATCAACAAACGCCTTAGTATCAGAGGAGAAGGGTGGCCAATCATTCGAGGGGATTCGACAACGAGTGTCGTATCGATTCAAGCGGACTCGTGTGTGTTGGAAGGCTTCATTATCGAGCGGAGCGGCGACAACCTGATGCATGAAGATGCCGGTGTGTTTCTGAAAGGGAGCCACTCGGTCATTCGGGGGAATCAACTGCGTGATGTTCTCTTTGGGGTCTATCTCTTGGAAGCCGACTCGAATACAATCGAAGAGAATCGAATCACTGGTCGGCGCAAGGAAGATCTTGGACAACGCGGAAGCGGCATTCACATATGGAACTCGAACTATAACACATTCACCGGCAATATCATCACGGAAGCCCGCGATGGCTTTTACATCCAGTATGCTCACCATACCCAGATCGAGCGCAATGAGGTCTTTGGACTCCGTTACGGAGTGCACTATATGTACGCCGACTCGAATGCTTTCATCCGGAATACCTTCTCTGATAATGTTGCGGGCGCGGCCATAATGTATTCCACCGGAATCACCATGCGGCATAACGTCTTCAGCCGCAACAGGGGTTTCTCATCATTCGGTATCCTCTTTCAGGATTGCCATGGGATGGTCGCAGATTCGAATGTCATCTCAGATAATGTTGTCGGAATGTTCTTCGAGGCGACAACGGACAACATCTTTCGACACAACATTGTTGCCCAGAATGACATTGCACTGCAGATGTTCCAGAATTCGACGGGCAACGTTTTCACAGAAAACAACTTCATCGATAACATCAGCCCCTTATCCATCGTGGGAAGGAAGACTGAAACGCGATGGAGTGTTAACGGACAGGGGAACTTCTGGAGCAGTTACGAAGGATACGACATGAACGGAGATGGAGTCGGTGATGTGCCCATGAAGGTTCAGAATGTTTTTCAGTATCTCGAAGGGCGGAGTGCAAACTTGCGGTTGTATCTGTACAGTCCTGCGTCGCAAGCGTTGGCCGCAGCAGCGAAAGCCTTTCCGATCATCGAGATTAACAGTGAGGTTGATGGATTCCCGCTTATGAGACCGGTTGACCTGCGGAACATGCCTGCTCTCCGAAAGGCAAAAGAGCTAATGCGACCGGGAGAGACGGCCCGCACGGGCGCTGGCGCCTGGCTCGCTGTTCCGTTGTTGAGCGCCACACTCATTGGTTTCTTTTGCCATCGCATCACACGACGAGGAAAAGTATGATCAACGTTGAGCATTTGACGAAGCGGTTTGGGCGATTCACCGCCGCGAGAGATATTTCGTTTACAGTGAAAGAAGGAGAGGTATTTGCTTTCCTTGGACCAAACGGCAGCGGAAAGACAACAACGATGAAATCAATCGTGGGGTTGAATGTGCCAAGCTCGGGCCGGGTTCTCGTTAATGGTCTCGATGTTCTGCGGTATCCGAAGGAAACGCGGCAGTTCATAAGCTATCTTCCGCAGCGCGTCGTATTCCCGGAAAACCTCACCGCACGTGAAGTGATTCACTTCTATTGCAAGTTGAGGAGGCTTCCTCCGGAACGTGGAGACGAAGTACTCGACAAAGCACGTTTCAACGGATTCTCTGATAAGTTCATCGGCGAGTTCTCCGGGGGAATGGTTCAGCGACTGGGTCTTGCAGTGATCTCGTTGCCCGACACATCGATTCTCCTTCTCGACGAGCCCACGGCAAACCTCGATCCTCAAGGTGTAAAACGTTTCCGTGAGTTCGTTCTGAATCAAAAAGAGAACGGGAAGACCATCGTCTTTTCTACGCATCTTCTTGCGGAAGCAGAACAACTGGCAGATCGCGCCGGGATCTTCGTGAATGGCAGACTTGTGGCCGAGGAGACCATTGAGAACCTTCGACAAACGCATCGAGCACAAAACACCATTGAAGATGTGTACTTGCATTACGTAGGAGCGAACCAGGATGAATAAGCCGGATTTATTTCTCAATACATGGGACCACGTCGTGACAACCCTCTTTGCTCTCCTTTTCGTGGGTTGCGCAGCTTCCGATCTACGGCCAGTCGATATTTACCCGGAGGACAATTGTTCAAATTGCCGGATGGCAATTTCCGAAGAGCAATTTGCATCGCAGATCATTACTGAAGAAAGAGAAGTTTTCAAATTCGACGATATCGGTTGCCTTGAAAAGTTCAAAGGCAAAAGGCCTGACCTCAGGATTGCAGCAATCTACTACAAAGACTACGAGGCAAAACAATGGGTTCCTTCTGATCGGGTCACGATTGTCGAAACAGATGTCATCACCCCAATGAGCTCGGGCAAGATTGCCTTTGGCGATGCCGATAGAGCGCGAGAGTTTGCGAAGAAACATCCACCGAAGGGGAAGGCCACCGAACAAAAAGGATGCGGCATGAGTTGTTGTGCGGGAACAGATGAATAACGACAAGGATCGCCATGGACTTTAGCGCAATCTACACCATCGCACGACAAGAGCTTGTCATCAACATCCGAAACAAATGGACGGTAATCTTCGCCGTGGTGTTCGGGATCCTGGTGGTGAGCATTTCGTATTTCGGAATCATGGTGGAAGGTTTTTCCGGCATGCAGAGTTTCACGCGCACATCCGCGAGTCTGCTGAACCTTGTCCTCTATATCGTTCCCCTCGTTGCGCTGATCATGGGGACGCTTGCATTCACCGGAGATAAGGGATCGACCGAGCTTCTTTTCTCGCAACCCGTCTCGCGGCATGAGGTTCTGCTCGGAAAACTTTTCGGTGTTTTTTTCTCGATTGTTCTTTCCACGCTGCTTGGATTTGCGCTTGCCGGGGCAATTATCGTGGCGGGGAACGGGCCTGAAGGGTTGACGAGCTACGTGTTCTTCGTGGCTCTATCGCTGGCACTCGCATTGGTGTTCCTCACGCTTTCGCTGTTGGTTTCGACGGCGAGCAGGAGAAAGTCAAAAGCATTTGGCGTAACGCTTTTCCTCTGGTTCTTCTTCGTGCTGTTGTATGACTTGCTCGCACTTGGCGGCACCCTGTTGATGAAAGGACAATCTGCCAACGCTTTCCTCTTTGTCTCGATATTCGGCAATCCTGTGGACATGGTTCGTGTTGCCACGTTGATTATCCTCGACAATATTACTATCTTTGGTGCAGCAGGTGCAGCGATGCTGCGGTTTCTTGGAGGGCAGACGACCAGCATCGTCCTCTTAATCACAGGGCTTTTAGCGTGGGTCGTTGTCCCTCTCTTCCTCTCAGCCCGGATGATGAGGCGACAGGACATTTGAGTTTCAGAGGCCAACGGATGCTTCACCTGCATGATTCAAGATCAACAAGCAGGAGGGTTTCATGGCTAAGAGGTACGTCTCGAACAAAGACGAATCGGCACGTTTGTTCAAGAGCGATTTTCTGGAAATATTCACGCATGTTCATCCGACAATCCCGCTGATTGTCTACGTTCCGCTCATTGTCTATCTTCTGTACCTGTCGGTTGATGCATCGCTGGGGGTAGCGGAGATCATGGGCCTTTTCCTCGCCGGCGTCCTCACATGGACACTGACCGAATACCTCCTCCACAGGTTTGTGTTCCATTATGAGCCGACGAGCAACTGGGGAAAACAGCTGCACTTCCTGATGCACGGCGTTCACCATGATTACCCGAACGACTCGCTCCGATTAGTGATGCCTCCGGTTATAAGTCTTCCGCTCGCGTTGACCTTCTACTTGTTGTTTTACTGGCTGATTGGCGAAAGAGCCACCTGGGCATTCTTTCCCGGATTCATTTTCGGCTACCTCTGCTACGACATGATCCACTACGCCACACACCACTTCTCCATGAAGGGTCCCATCCGAATCTGGGTGAAGCAGCACCACATGCGGCATCACTACCAGACGGATGACTACAACTATGGCGTCAGCTCGCCGCTGTGGGATTTTGTCTTCGGGACCTACCAACCAAAGAGGGAAGCAGCAACGCAAGAGTAAGCCAACCGCAGAAAGATCTCGAGAATAGTAAAGTAGGAGAAATCGGGTGGAGAGTTCTACGAAAAGGGGAGGAGCGCCACTCGATGAAGAGCGATCTCGTGTTTGGTGACATGGTTGCCATATTGGAACAAGCTTTTGCCTCTCACAGGTTGTCGTCGTAGCGCAATTGTTCTTCCTTCGATTTCTCTGAATGAGTTCCGAAACGAAATGTAAGGCCCAGGTACACGACTCTCGAATCACGTCGGTTGACAACAGTCTGATTAAGCAACTGACTGCTCAACGCATACTCTCGCCTCAAAGTCTTGAAGACGTCTGCAACCGTCAGCACTAGGGAGAGATCACCATCGTAGAACTCCTGTCGAAACCCTGTGTTAAGGACGGTACTCGGTGAGTATTCACCCTGCGCGGTCAAACGTGAAGAGTTGTAGTTCCAATTCACCTGTAATCGTGAGCTCTCACTGAGGTTCATGTCGACGGTCAGATTACTTCGCCAGGTGGTAATTGACTTCCTTGTGCTGTAGCCAAGATTCGACGCGTCGATCTGATTCAGAAACACATTTGCACTTCCGTGGATGGTAATCAGGTCACTCAGATTGGCAGACACAACCAACTCAAGCCCGCCCGCTTGGTCGTTGGAAAGATTCTGTCTGGTCGTCAGCAGGGTCGTATCATTGATCGGTTGTGTCACAGAGGTGAACCTGTTGTACGTGTAGCGGTAGAACAGCGCAGGGAATATGGAGATTTCATCCGTCTGAAATGAACAACCCAGCTCGATGGAGTGGACATATTCCGGCAGGAGCTTGGGGTTTCCCGCCGACACGTTACGAGGATCGCGATACTCCGGAAATGGATTCAGTTCGTCACCATCGGGTCTGCGGGTGCGCCTGCTGTAGCTGAGCTGCAGTTCGCTTAACGAGGAGAGTTTGTATGACATGTGTAATGTTGGATACAGACTGGCATATGTGTTTCGGATGACCGAGTTCAGCGTTACAAGATTGGACTTCACTGAAGCATACTCTGCGCGCACGCCTGCCATGAAGCCGAATGCCCCGAACGATTGCTTGTACGTGGCATACAGTGCGTGGATCGACTCATCATAAAGAAACCGGTTCGTCTTCGTTATGTCGGTGACGAACTGCTGTTGGCCTGCATCAAAGTACTCGGCATGGAAATCAAGATCGTTGCTGATAAGTTCTCCCGCGTATCCGGCTTCAAGACTCGATTCATCGGTGAGCGGATTGGAGTACTCCAGAGTAAGCTGCACATTGTCGTCCTCATTCTTTATCAACGTGTTGTCGAGTGCGTTGGGCGCGACAGGGAAAATGTAGACGTTGGTGTAACGATTATCCTCCTGTTCCGGCGCTCCTGCAGCGCTGAACTCAAGCTTGAGCGTGTGGTCCTCTTGAGGAAAGTTGTGCTCGAAAAACGCCGCACCGTTGTACTCTCTCTCGAACTCGTAATCAAGGCGGTTGCGGTCGTAGTGATTGAGAAGCGCATTAGCGCTGTTGTATAAGAGTTTCTGTGCACGTTCCATTCTCGTAAAACTATCGTAAAAATAGTCGCCGGAGACGCCGACCTTGTTGTGATCATCGAGGTGATAATCGAACCCCAGCGAAACAAGATGCGAGAGCGGTCTTGCGAATGAATCCATCGTTTCATTGTACACCGTGGGTGTGGACGATGAGTCCATCTGCAGTCGGTTGTCCGTGTTAAGTCGATTCCGGGTATTCTTCCGGATGCCGTAGCTTCCATGGATGTTGAACGAGCCGGGGTTGTAGTTGACGCTCACGTTGCCGTTATACCGGTCCTGGTTGCCTGCGTTGGCTGCAATGTTGCCGTTGAGTCCAAGGGATGTATTCTTCTTCAGAACGATGTTGATGATGCCTGATGTCCCCTCCGGTTTGTACCTGGCGGATGGGTTGGTGATTACTTCGATTTTCTCAATGGAGCTTGCCGGCATCTGCTGCAACACCGTGGCACTGTTCTTCCGCAAAAGGGGTGATGTCCGGCCGTTCAGCATGATCAAGACGTTTGACGATCCCCGCAGGCTCACGTTACCGTCGATATCCACCTCCACGGATGGGACGTTCTGCAGTAACTCGCTTGCCGATCCTGTCTTGCTCATCAGGTCCTGATCGACATTGTACACCTTCCGATCGATCGAAGCGGTGTAAAGCGACTTCTCCGCCGTCACCAGGACCTCTTCCAGCGATACGTCGGTTGGAATGAGTCGGACCACGCCGAGATTGAGATGCCTGTGCGTGGGATCGATGATGAACGCGCGTGTTTTCTTCTGCTGATATCCAATTGAGCTGAAAGTGATGAAGTGTTCACCAGTGGGAACATCGGCGAAATCAAACGTCCCTTTCTGATCGGTCGCCTTTCCCGTGATGGTCGTGCTGTCCTCCTTTGCTTGCAGGAGAACGTTCACAAACTCCAGCGGTCGGTCAGTGGAATCATCAACCACCGATCCTCTGATCGTCCCTACGTTGATTTCCTGCGCCTCGAGCGTTGTGGCGATAGCAAGACTCAGAAGTGCGCACAAGGTTCCTGTCATCATCATTCATTAATCCATTAATCCAACAATCCAACAATCTGAATCACCTTCTATAGGGCCATTTGTCCCCTGTGGGGTTAAATGGCCCTATCTGAGTAAGACGAGTTTGTTGGTTTGAACAAAACTGCCTGCTCGAAGCTGGTAGAAATACACTCCTGTAGTTAGCCCGTCCGCGTTCCATTGTTGTGTGTAGCTCCCAGACGGCAATTCCTCAGAGAGAAGAGTAGATACCTCTCTGCCCAAGAGATCAAACACTGTTAGCGTGACAAATGACCTCATCGGAATACTGAATGAAATAGTCGTGGCCGGATTGAACGGATTCGGGTAGTTGCTTTTAAGTTGGTACGAGAGAGTCGTTTCGGTTCGTTCAAGCTCCTCCACATCGGTCACAACTACGTCATTTGTGTCCGTGATTGCTATTCGATATACACGCTGCTGTTCTGTACCAGAAGTGCTCAAGATGAATCCACGAACTGAATCTATCCTTGCGCCTATCGGGTAGGGCGGACATTGGAGTGAAGGTCTGGCCCTGTAAGTGTACATGACGTTGCCGAATGAATCCGCCAATCCCAAGACGCAATTACCCGATTCGCGTGAGATAACAAAAGCATCCCTGATCAGAACCCGCATAAACTCGTAACGCTCTCCGGTTGAATACCGAACCTGTCCGACAGGAAATTCCCCCAACGAGAACTCAGCTATTTGGACGGGTTTGTGTGGAGGCACCGGGGCCGTTCCAATAATCTGCAAGGGAATAGTAAGAATCGGAACGATTTGGGTTGTTGAGGCACAGGAAGGAGCCGGGAATTCATCCACGTATCCGACAAACCGAATGATGTCGCCTGCATGGACGTTCAAAATACCCCACTGTATGATCGGCGCAGTATCGGTCGTGTTCGGACGGACGAGAATTCCGCCCCACTGGTCAAGGCTACCCATATCGGCGAGGAGGAGATTAAAGCCAGAGGCGGTATAATCTAATACCCTTGCTGGGACCACACAGACGCCCGTCAGCGTAACGGTATCACGGTAGTGAGGCGATACTTGAAGAGTCCACCGTGGCGGATTGCATTGAAGGGTGTCCAATAGCAGCAGTGAATCCAATGGTACCTCCTGAATCTGACGAACCGTTACTTGAGGATACTGGGCCATTGCCACAGGGACCATCGTCAACAGTATCAGAAGCATCAAACCAACAAACCTCATGTTGTCATCTCCTATTACCTGGGCGGGCAATTGCACATAACGTCTCCGAAAACTACGCAACGCCAAACCCTATCCTCTACAATTGAGTGAGGCGTTGAGCGAGTTACTATATTCAAAATCGAGCGTAAGCATGTGCGTTGACTTACCAAACGAACGAGCGTCGTAGTTTTTCGATGTTATGCGAAGGCAGCCAACACACATGTTCCCTCGGTACCTCATGCTTCACCCGCCCGGTGAAGCAAAACGATCCCGACCAGGCAGGGCATCATCCATGGTACAGCAGGAATTGAGAAGACAAAACCGGGAATCATATACCACGTTTCGAAGCCCCACATCGGGTTGTGTGGTGACGAGAATATTTCCGCCATCTTGATCAAAACACACATGATGGCAAAGAGACTCAAGCCCACGAAGACTCGACGTGCCGTTCTCCCCAGCCATTGCAGTCTTCCGATCGCCGCCGCAAATAAAGCCGTCGCCAGATAAGTCAACACGACGCCAAAGTAGAGGAAGATCACGGCCAACTCATCCAACGACCTGAGTATATTCGTCGCCTCCCCGACGCCCGTGCGGTCCATCGTTCGGTAGAGCACAAGTTGAACGGCCGTAAAGATGAAGTAGAGTGGACCGGCGAGCACTATCGAGGCAAATCCGAGCGTGGAGTAGAAGCGCTCGCGGGCTACACTCAGGGTGTGCCAGAGCACGATCAAGCCGCCCGCCACCGCCAGCGTATTGATCATCAGGATCAGGTAGCGCAGTTGATTCTCCGGATTCGTTGCAAGCTGCGGCGCGCTGAAACCGGTGAGAAATGAAAAGAGCCCCCATGGAATGACCAGCAGGCTTCCAGCGGTCGCAAGCCTTCGGCGCTCCTCAGATTCAGCTCTCACGGCCCACGCTCCGAGTTTCCACCCCGGTAGGCAGATTACAGTGAGTTGGACGATAACAAGAGCATAGTACACTCCCAGAGGGTACGACACGCGCACACCGAACAGCACAGTCACTAGAGCCACAGCTGCACACAGAACGATGTAACTCATTCGTCGGCCGGTTTTCTTTGTCTTCTCATCCAGCGGAATCACGTCATTCTCCTCAAATGGTAAAAACGAATTTGATTTTTTAACATGTTGGCTGCTTTCGCCTAACGTCTCGCCCAACAACGCAGGCCCGCCGCATGAGGCGAAGCCGAATAAGGCGGGCTTGAGCGACCACAACTATTGTGGCGACGTTGTTGGGCGTGTTGCTAGTGCCCCTCCAATTAATTGTTTATACAATTAAGGGGCACAGTGCTCGATCCAACAAGTAGTCCGGCTGATAT
>JACQVJ010000162.1 GCA_016209805.1 Ignavibacteriota bacterium | reverse complement strand
GTCGCATTACGTATCGCTTTACGTGTCGTTGATTTCGGAATTCATCGAAATGATTCGGTCGGGCGCGGCAAGCACTGCGCAGATTGATAAAGCATATCAATCAGTTCGGCTGTTGCATGCGTGTTACACATCTGCCAGGACGGGACAAACAGTAACGTTGGATTGAGAGTCATGAGTACGCGTACCAAAATCGTATTCTTGTTTCTCGGGCTTGGTGTCTTCACATACCTCGTGCTCGACTTTGGCATCCCTAACATCATTCTGAATGTGCAGCGAACCGGCTGGTGGTTTGGCGCAATCATCGCTGTGTGGATGTTTGTGTACCTCTGCAATGCGTTGGCATGGTATCTTATCCTGCGCGATCACAGTCCTGACGTGAGTTTCTGGTCGGTGTGTGGCCTGACGATCACCGGCTTTGCGATCAACTATGTCACGCCGTTCCTCAACTTAGGCGGTGAGCCGTATCGTGTCATGGCGCTCCGTGAGAGGATTGGTGTGCATCGTGCCGCCTCGTCGGTGATTTCGTACAATATGGTCCGGATGCTGTCTCATCTGTTCTTCTGGCTGGCGGGCATTGCATTCGCCGTCCTGACACTGCGGATTACTCCTGCGTTTGGGACACTGCTTGCCGTCACAACTGGTGTGGTGCTGCTTCTCATCTGGTTCTTCTTCTCGAGGCACAAGAAAGGGATCTTCAAATCGCTCATGAACGTCCTCGGCTCATGGTCGCTGTTTGTGCCCCTCAAGCGCAAGATCGAGCGCCGCCAAACCGCACTGCTGACGATCGACAGACAGATCAAACAGTTGTACAACGAGCAGCGGTGGACATTCTATCGCGCACTCGGATTGGAATTCCTCTCGCGGGTAATCGCTTCATGGGAGTTCTACTTCATCCTCTACGCCATCGGCCAGAACATCACGTTCGCTGAAGCAATCTATATCAATGCCGGCTCGTCGCTCATTCTCAACCTCCTGTTCTTTGTGCCGTTTGAAGCCGGTGTCCGAGAGGGAGGACTTTACCTTACGGCGGGAACGATGGGCTTTGCGCCCCCGTACGGAATCTACATCGGTCTCATCAACCGCGTTCGTGAGTTCTTCTGGATCCTGGTTGGGTTGATTCTGCTGGGGTTCAGCGGACGGCAACGGGAAAGAAGCACACTGTTGGATATCATCGAAGCAAGAGGCGACTCGTGAAGGCAGTCATTTTCGATTTCGGGGGAACAGTGGATACCGACGGTGTTCACTGGAGCAAGAAATTTTGGGATGCGTATCAGCGCCACGGTGTGCCGATCACCGAAAACGAGTTCGAAGAGGCGTACCGGCGTGCGGAGCCTTTGATGTCGGCGGGAATTGTGGAGCAGCGCAGCGGTTTGTTGAACACGTTGAAGCAGCAGGTCGCGCTTCAGGTGGACTACCTGCGCGCAAGAAAACTCGTGGACAGCAATCCATCTTCTGACATTGTCCAGCGTATCGCAACAACCTGCTATGAGGAGGTTGGCAGGACCATTAGCGGGATGTGGCCGTTGCTTGCCGATCTTCATCGTGAGTATCTACTCGCACTGACGTCGAATTTCTACGGCAACCTCGAAGCCGTCTGCCGCGAGTTGATGATTGACTCATACTTCACCGCAGTCATCGATTCTGCCTGCATCGGTGTGTGGAAACCCGATCCCGCTATCTTCTGCATTACGCTCCAGCGGTTAGGAGTGCGTCCGCCTGACGCTGTCGTCATCGGCGACTCGTATGATCGAGATATTGTGCCTGCGAAATCTCTCGGCTGCAAGACCATCTGGTTGTGCGGAAGAAGCTGGCACACGCCCGATGACTGCTCGGCGGCAGACTATCAGATTACATCATTACATCATCTTTCATCACAACTGATCGAAAGACTTAACAGTACAACAACACGAGAAAGGACGAAGTGAGCTATGACTACCATGAACAATGTGTCGCCGGCATCAGGAAGACTGGGGGTGATGATCGTGGGTCTGAATGGTGCAGTGTCAACAACATTCATCGCAGGGACGTACGCCGTCCGGCGAAACCTTACGGAACCGATCGGCTCCCTCACACAGATGGGAACGGTCAGAATTGGGCGTCGCCACGAGAACCGCTTCCCGTTGCTCAAGGAGTTGGTTCCGCTGGCTGATCTCGACCAGCTTGTCTTCGGTGGCTGGGACATCCGCAACGAAGACTGCTACTACTCAGCCCGTGAAGCAAAGGTGCTCGAAGAACGTGATCTCGTTCCTGTGCAGCGAGAGTTGGCTGAGCTTCGACCATTGCCCGGCGTGTTCGAGCAGTACTACGTCAAGCGTCTGACCGGCGATTGGGTGAAGAAAGGAAAAACAAAATTCGATCTCGCCGAGCAGCTCCGCGAGGACATCATCAGCTTCAAGAGAGAGAACAAACTTGATCGGCTGGTGATGCTCTGGTGCGGCAGCACGGAG
>JACQVJ010000155.1 GCA_016209805.1 Ignavibacteriota bacterium | reverse complement strand
GGAAAAGACCGGCGTGTTCACCGGCGGGCATGCAATCAATCCCGCCACGAAACAAAAGATCCCGGTGTGGATTGCTGACTACGTAATCATGGGATACGGAACGGGCGCAATCATGGCTGTGCCGGGACATGATGAACGTGACTATTCATTTGCAAAGAAATTCAAACTTCCGATCAAAGAGGTTGTGAAGGGGGGAGATCTTGTCGTCGCGGCATTTGTTGATGATGGTATCGCAGTCAATTCTGCGAAAGATGAAGTGACGCTTGACGGCCTCGCGACGCCGGCTGCTAAAGAGAGAATCATTCAATGGCTTGTGGAGAAAAGGATCGGGAGTGCTGCTATTCAGTACAAGCTTCGTGATTGGCTCTTCTCGCGCCAGCGGTACTGGGGGGAGCCTATTCCGGTTATTCATCTTGAAGATGGGACGATGAAAGCTCTGCGTGAGGATGAGCTGCCGTTGCTCCTTCCCGATCTGAAAAAGTTCCAGCCGAGTGGGACGACCGAGTCTCCACTTGTTCTTGCCACTGATTGGGTGAATGTCATCGAGCATGAAACTGGAATGCGCGGACGACGGGAAACGAACACGATGCCGCAGTGGGCGGGCTCATGCTGGTACTATCTTCGTTTTATCGATCCGAAGAACGACCGTGATCTTTGTTCGCCAGAGATCGAGCGATACTGGATGCCGATTGATCTGTACGTGGGAGGGGCCGAGCATGCCGTGCTGCATCTCATGTATGCCCGTTTCTGGCACAAGGTACTTTACGATCTTGGATACGTCAGCACGAAAGAGCCATTCATGAAGCTCCGGCATCAGGGCACGATCCTTGGCGAGGACTCGCGTAAGATGTCGAAATCACTCGGTAATGTCGTGAATCCTGACACCGTCGTGGCAGAGTTCGGAGCCGATGCGATGAGACTCTTTGAAATGTTCATGGGACCGCTGGAGGAAACAAAGCCCTGGAACAAGCGCGGGGTAGATGGTGTTTTCAGGTTCCTGAATCGTGTGTGGCGGCTGTACGTTGATGATGGAGGGAATCTCGATCTTTCGATAAAGGATCTTCCGCTCACTCAGGATCTCGAGCGCATATACCACGCTACCGTAAAGAAGGTCGGGGAGGATATTGAGGCGTTGCACTTCAACACAGCAATCGCCCAGATGATGATATTCGTCAATGAAGTAATGAAATCAGAGATTCGTCCACGACAAATCCTCGAGCCGTTTGTGTTGGTGCTCGCGCCATTTGCGCCGCACATCGCGGAGGAGCTGTGGCATAAACTCGGACACTCGACTTCGCTGACGTATGAACCATGGCCGGTGTACGACGCGGCTAAACTCCAGCAGCAGGACGTGGAAGTAGTGGTGCAGGTAAATGGGAGGGTCCGCTCGAGGATCACCGTGGCGATCAATACATCGGAGAAAGATCTTGAGGCCCTGTCACTTGCCGACACTAACGTCCGAAGGCACCTGGACGGCAAGAAGCTGGTCAAGGCAATTGTCGTGAAGAACAAACTGGTCAACCTGGTTGCCAAATAAACGGGCTCTCGCTTCGATCTCAGGCAATGAACTCCCTCGGAAAGGATCTGCCCTAGCGTAGATGAAAATCTTCCTTCGCATCGTGCGGTACATTCGCCCTCACCTTGGCTACCTCGGTGTGGCGAACCTCTTCATGCTGCTGTTTATCATTTTCAACATTGCTTCCATCGGACTGATCATGCCACTGGTTGACGTGGTGTTCAGTCCCCCACAGACGTTCCCCAGTGAGGGGGAGGAGATCAGCATACTCAACCTGGGGAAGTACGTCTCCCACCATCTTGCCCGCATAGTGGCTGAGTATGATCGGTACGATGTCCTTCTCTTTCTGACGATCGGCATTGTCGTATCATTCCTGTTGAAGAATCTCTTTTCGTATCTGAATTCGATTTTCAACGCGCATGTCGAGCAGACCATCATGCACACTCTGCGTGTGGATGTATACAGCCACATGCAGAACCTGTCGCTCTCCTACTATACGGAGGAGAGAAAGGGAAATATGATAGCGACCGTTATTAATGACGTGAGAAT
>JACQVJ010000154.1 GCA_016209805.1 Ignavibacteriota bacterium | reverse complement strand
GCTGGACAAGACGCGACGTTCATCTATATTGCAGAGTTTGCGTTCAAGGATCAGACAACAATGTGGTTTAGCATTCATACTGCTCGGTACCGTGGTTTCACATTCGATATAGCAGTAGGGCAGGTCGATGGAGTGGGAAGAGATGAGATTATCCTTGCGGGCGGATCGTTTGGGGTGAATGAGCCGGTGCCGATTGTGTACTTGTGGCACAACGGAACAAGTTGGATACCGCGCTCAATCCATACAGGACTTCGTTCCGGTACCACCGCACCAATGTTTGTCAACCTCGATGTTGACTCGACCTTGGAGTTGTTTATCGGTGGCGTGGGGCCGATTGGACATGGTTCATGTTATGCACTTGACCATGTGAGCGACACAACTTGGACAGTGTTGTGGGCAGATTCATCGCTGCGGAATACCCCACTCAGTGTGAATGCAGGCATGCTCGATGGTCAATTCATCGTTGCGGGTGCCAATACGGTGGATAGAGGGTCACTGGATACACTTTACACTCAACTCCATGTTTACCTGCCTTTGGGAATCAAGCTCGGCATCTGGCAGCGAGATACTGCATCCATACAGAACTTCCATTTTTTGGATATCGATAGCGATGGGAGGACAAATCTTGTCGCTCCACTAATCTCACACCTCATTCCAAGTCATCTGGCAGTGTATGAATATTTCGGAACATCAGGCGTCGATGGTGGCTCCGATCACAGGCTTCGCGAGTTTGATCTTTTTCAGAATTATCCTAATCCGTTTAATTCGCAAACTGTTATGCGTTATTCGTTATCCACTACTGATTGTGTGACGATGAAGGTGTACAACGTGTTGGGAGAAAAGGTTGTCACACTTGTGAACGAGGTAAAAGGACCTGGAACCTATACCGTGAACTTTGATGCATCACATCTACCAAGTGGCGTGTATTTTTACAGATTTCAGACAAGCCATTATATGGATACCAAGAAGCTAATACTCCTTCGCTAATTGCGAAGATATACGCTAGGCCTAGAATACAGCACTTGTGATTCGCCAGTGATGCAGATTTACGGCCATAAGTACATTATCACAATTCATAAGGTTCCACAAGAAGACAAGGAGGTCGATATGAGATTATCCGCAATACTCTTCTTCTCAATTGTGTGCTTGGCAAACCTGCAAGCACAGACATATCTTGATCCAACGAGACATGTCATATCTACGCCACCGAATACACTGTCAGCAGCCTGCGGGGGAGTCGTGCCACGCTCCCTAGTATTTGATTTTGAACCCCTTAGGGATCCCCCGACATCTCTCGACCTTGCAGTTGGCAAGACAACGTGGGGGGGAGGTCCATTCAGCGAGCCACTGTATTACCAATTTACATGGTCGAATAATGCCAGTGGCGAATTCCCCAATTTCAATCTCTTTGATTTTTGGGAAGCACCTTGCAGTGCACCGCTCAATGTAATGAGGTTTATCTTTGGCAGGTTGCGTCCAACTGAGAATCCCCCGAGAAGAGATCTTGCTGTTGTTATGACAGGTTTCCCTTACCGGACCATGGTCTATCACAATGACCTGACTCCTAATCCATCTCCGTTGTATAACGTGCAGTACCTCGATGGAGATGGAGTGGACGCGGCGTGGGGAGCGTTTAGCTTTGCCGATATTCTTGAAGACCTCGCGGTGACTGACCCTGCGCATCTAGGTGGTTCGCAGATTAGAATATATCCCAACAATGGTGACGGAACGCTTAACGAGCAAGGCGTGTATGTGTTTAGCTACAGTGCGCGGAGAATCATTCTTGCACAAATCAATGGTAGGACGTACGATGATGTTACGCTTAATAAGCACGACCTCGTTGGATTCGACGGCACAGTAATCAAGATCTGGCGCAACAACAACACCAATGGTTTGCCTAGTGAATGGCCATATTATCAGGAGATCGACCTTGGAATTGGTCAAGAAATCTCCTCGGTTGCCGTGGCTGATATCAACAACGATGGCTGGAACGATATCATTGTTGGGTATAACCGCGGGGCTCGCCTCTTTCGGAATAGCGCTGATCAGTATGGTACAATAGACAACCAGGCGTATTGGGCCTATGGCCCAGTAACCCCTCCGCGTGTCCATCTCGTTGGAGTCGGTGATATCGGCTCTCCGACTGAATTCGGGGGGGGCGAATCGAAATGATGGGTGGAATGATCTAGTGATTGGCGACAGGGGCAATTCTTTACCAGGTCAAAGTGATCTAACGGGGAGGGTTTTTATCAACCAAAAAGGGGCAAGTGTGCCGCCAGTGTACTTCACACCAAATCCTCAACAGATGTTATTCTTTCCAAATCAGCCAGGCCAATCAGAGGAGGGGGGTGAGGAGCCAGCTCCATGTGACGAAGAGATTGAACAGATCGCACTAGCAGATGCACAGACACTCGGCGGACTCAGCCTCGTTTATACATCGAAATGTGGTGATGATGTATATATGTTTTGGCATTCAGGTGATCCGGCACCAGCACCACCACAATTTGTGCAGGTAACTGCCACACCGCCAGATCCGTACGGTTACCGGGATGCCAAGGTCACATGGGCTCCAAACAAGGAACGTGATCTCGACCATTATGAACTCTGGCGCCGCATAACCGGAACTTGTGGCAATGGTGTCTGGTACCTATTGACATCAGAGCTGGACGCTTCCACCACTGAATACATTGATCCTCTGAGCACGGTTGGATATGGAAATGAATGCACTGCTTATTACAAATTGAAAGCGATTGACCTTGAGGAGCACGCATCAAGTTACTCCGATTCTGTGTCGATAGGCTTCGGTAGTGACATGTGGAAGGTTGGTGGAGAGGGAAACGAATCTAAAGACAACCTTCCTGTCATCTATGCACTTCGAGAGGCGTACCCGAACCCCTTCAACCCCACAACTCAGATCAACTTCGATCTGCCTGAGGATGCCAATGTCTCACTTGTTGTCTACGACGTACTCGGTCGAGAAATTGCAACCTTGCGAGTGGCTACCGCGAGGCAGGGTATCACACAGGAACATGGAATGCTCGTGATGTTGCAAGCGGGGTCTACTTTGCCCGGTTCACAGCGAGTGACGTCGTTGGCAATGTACGGTACACGAAGATCAACAAGCTCGTCTTGATGAAGTGAGCTGTAACCTCATCGAGAAACTGAACATCACTTCAGACAGCCCATCAAGGATGAACTTCTTGGTGGGTTTTTTGTGCTAAAGAGAAATGAGCCTTTCTAGCTGGAGGATCAACGCTACGTTCGCAGGAATGCAACGCAGAGGATGATTTTTCGTGGGAATGAAGAATTACGTGCCTCAAAAACGGATGCACGACATGCCGCCGATTTGTATATTAGGGCCATGAGAAAACTTCCTTCGACAAGAACAATGTACAAGGCTCTCCTGCAGAGGGACTCCTCGTTTGAAGGAGTGTTTTACGTGGGTGTGCGAACCACCGGGGTTTTTTGCAGACCGACTTGCGCCGCACGAAAACCGAAACCGGAGAATGTTGAGTACTTTTCTTCTTCAAAGGAAGCGCTGTTCGGTGGCTATCGGCCGTGCACCCGGTGCCATCCGCTGGATGGTGAAAGGAAACCGTCGGCAGTCGTTATGAGGCTGCGCGAAGCGGTGGAGCGGTCGGGGAAACTTTCCGGGAGGGACCTGCGCGCAATGGGGATCGATCCTTCAACAGCTCGTCGACAATTTCAGCGCTTCTACCGAATGACATTTCAAGAATATCAGAGGGCACGACGTATGGGACTTGCACTGCATAGTGTAAGAAACGGTGAATCGGTGATTGAAGCTCAACTTGCCAACGGATATGAATCGAGCAGCGGGTTCTGGGGTGCCTTCACAAACTTGTTTGGCACTCCGCCAAGTCGCGCGGAAGAAGTCAACTGTCTCCAGGCCCAGTGGATTGAAACGCCCCTTGGCCCGATGCTCGCTCTCGCGAACGACGAGGGGCTGCACATGCTGGAATTCGTTGACCGACGCGGCCTCGAACACGAGATCACAACGCTCCGCCGCGCGCTCGGATGTGTCATTGTCCCCGGCAACAATCCTCATCTTGAAAAGATCAAGCAGGAGTTGCGGGCGTATTTTGATGGGATCGGCAGTTCGTTCAGCACACCGATAGTCGTCGAGGGTTCATTGTTCGAGAGACGTGTGTGGAATGAACTGTTGAAGATTCCCGTGGGATCGACACAATCGTATGGTGACATCGCTCGCAGGATTGGCGACCCGAAAGCGATACGAGCTGTCGGGAGGGCAAACGGTCGCAATTCTCTGGCGATTGTGATCCCATGTCACAGAGTGATTCGGGCTGATGGTTCTCTCAGCGGTTACGGCGGGGGCGTATGGCGAAAACGATGGCTGTTGGATCATGAAAAGGGGCTAACCCGGCGCGACTGACTCATTATCTTGTAGATACAAAAAAGTGCTTGCAATCGGGCAGGGATAATCGTATACTTAGTCCGTCAAACAGTACACCGTTGTTGAGTCTTCGTTTCTCCGGATGTTCGGGGATGCTTGGCGAGAGTTGTTCAAACAAATCCGCAGCAAAGTAGAAAACATCGTGACTATGGTACTGATGCACAATAACCATGGTTGCGATTTTTCGTTTCAAGGCACACTTCGAGATGTACGCTCGTGTCCGCCGATTGCGGATTTGTTTCATTAACAGAAAGGATTGTTCCGTGGAAAAAGGAACAGTTAAGTGGTTCAACACTGCCAAGGGATTCGGTTTCATTCAGCGCAGTGGCCAGGAAGATGTGTTTGTACACTACAAGGCCATTGTTGGTGATGGATACAAGAATCTGCAAGAAGGCGATCAGGTTGAGTTCCAGGTTGAGCAGGGACCCAAAGGGTTGCAGGCAACCAATGTGAGCAGGGTGTAACGAACCACTCTCTCAAGTACAAGTCCCGGTTCGTCGTTCTCGGCGGGCCGGGGCTTTCTATTTTTTGTCTATCCAAAGTCGAATAGGCGCGACGCGGAATGGCTCGCGTCAAGAGCGGATCACAGTTTCGCGATGAGAAAGCCGCGTCCGGTCGTTGCAAGGTCGGGCTTTCTTGTTGACTTTGAATTTTCCAGTTGGTAGTTTGTGACAACTTTTTCAAGCCTGCGAACACGCTCGGCAATCGAATTATGAGGCTTCGGCCAGGTATTGTTCCTCTCATAATGCTCGTCTCTTTCCTCCAGGTGGCTGCTCAGCCTCCGCGTGTGACCCGCATTGAACCTCCAAACTGGTGGATTGGTATGAAGTGGAACCGCCTCCAGTTGATGCTTTACGGAGAACATCTTGACAACGTTGGTGTCGTATCTCAAGACCCTGGCTTACGTGTGCTAGCAGTTCACGAGATTGCCAATTCTTCGTATGCATTCATTGATGTCGAAATCGGAGAGAATCTCGATGCGGGGGAATACGTCTTGTCGCTCGAGAAGGCGGACGGAAAGGAATCCATCTCATTCATCTTACTTCAACGGGAGGATCCGTCAGGCAGATTTCAAGGATTTGACCAGCGCGACATAATCTATCTGATCACGACTGACCGGTTCACAAACGGTGACACGACAAATGACGAGATTCAGGGGATGTCAGAGGGTCTTGATCGGACCAATCCATATGGAAGACATGGCGGGGACATTCAGGGGATCATCGACAAGCTCGATTACATCAAGGACCTCGGTGTCACGACAATATGGAACCAACCGCTCGTCGAGAATAACGGCAGAACAAGTTATCACGGCTACGCGGTCACAGACATGTATCGCATCGATCCCCGCTTTGGAACGAACGCCCTCTTCAAGCGTTTTGTGGATGAAGCACACAGTCGGGGATTAAAGGTGATCATGGACCATGTCAACAACCACATCGGCATCAACCACCCATGGATCAAAAATCTTCCCACCGCCGATTGGCTGAACGGCAGCGTCGAGGATCATCAACCGCCGTATCATGGCAAAATCGAGCTGCACGATATCCACAGTGATTCGGGCACACGATCAAAAGCGACACACGGCTGGTTCACCGATTACATGCCGGACCTGAACCAGAAGAACCCGCTTGTTAAGAACTATCTCATTCAGAACACGCTGTGGTGGATTCAGTTCAGCGGTCTCGATGGTATCAGGGATGACACGTATCCTTACGCCGATCAGGAGTTTTTGTCAGAATGGTGTATGGCGCTCCTGACGGAGTATCCCAACTTTAATATTGTCGGCGAAGTGTGGATCCAGGATCCCGCGTTCCTTGCACCATACCAACGAGGGAGTCATCTTCCGAAGGCATTCGACACAAACCTTCCTTCCATTACGGATTTTGGATTGTACGACGCGTTCGTCAAGGTGTTTGGCAGCGGGGAGAGCATCAGCACTATCCACCGGGCGTTGGCTCACGATTTTCTTTTTCCGGACGCGGAAGGTCTCGTCACCTTCCTGGACAATCACGACACCCGAAGAATCATGCATCGGGTCAACGGGGATGTAAGGCGATTCAAACTTGCTCTGCAACTTCTCCTTACAACGAGAGGTATTCCACAGATTTATTACGGGACCGAGATTGGAATGATGGGCGGGTCCGACCATGGAAGGATTCGCGCCGATTTCCCGGGAGGATTCCCCGGCGATAGGCGAGATGCTTTTACGGCGACTGGTCGGACAGCAGAGGAAAACGGAATCTTTCAATTTCTGAAGGAACTCATTGCCCTTCGTCGGTCTCACGAGGCGCTCATGCAGGG
>JACQVJ010000153.1 GCA_016209805.1 Ignavibacteriota bacterium | reverse complement strand
GAGCTCGTGAACAGCTCTGATTTCCTCAGAGTATCGCCTCAGGACTCCTGGATCGATCCCATATGCCATGTCTCCCATGAGGGCTTCGCCACTCAGCTTCAACAGAATGCGCCCGAACTTTGTCTTCGCCATGAAGAGTTCAGATGGTGGTGATAAGAAAATGTCCCCGATAGGGGACATCGTGCTACTTCGTCTCTTCCCCCAGATGGAACCGCTGGAACCTTCTTACAGAAATCGTTGTACCGGACTTCGTTCCGGCCTCCTGGATGACGTCCTTGACTGTTTTACCAGAGTCCTTGATGAACGTCTGTTCGAGCAGACAGATTTCCTGATAGAACTTCTCCAGGCGCCCAGAGGCGATCTTCTCGATCACCTGCGCAGGCTTGCTTTCGTTTTTCGCCTGAGTTCTATAGATGTCGAGCTCGCGCTCCACCATCGCTTTGTCGACCTGATCACGAGAAATGCAGAGCGGATTCATGGCAGCAACTTGCATGGCAAGGTCACGCCCAAGAGTCTTCGAGGACTCATCGCTTCCCGTTCCAGCCAGCTCGACGAGGACACCGATCTTGTTTCCCATATGGGTATAGGAACTTATGCTCCCGCCGTCCGATTGGAAAAGAGTGAATCTGCGAACGTCAATCTTCTCCCCGATCTTGGCAAGAAGATCGTCCATCAACTCGGATACCTTCTTCCCGCCTGGTATCTCCATAGACATGAGATCACCGACAGTTGCTGGCCCGTACTTTTCGATCACGCCAGCGAGTGTGTTTGCAAATCCGACGAAATCCTCGCTGCGGCCCACGAAATCGGTTTCACAGTTTACTTCTACCATGACACCGCTCTTGCCGTCGACTCCAACCCGAGTGACAATGACACCTTCCTTCGCAACGCGGTCCGCGCGCTTCTGGCCAACCGCGGCGCCCTTCTTTCGCAGGTATTCCACGGCTGCATCCATATCTCCGCCCGATTCTTCGAGTGCTCTTTTGCAGTCCATCATTCCAGCCCCGGTCTTGTCCCGGAGCTTCTTTATCATCTCACTTGTAATCGCCATGACTTCCACTTTCAAGTCCCTGAGTACATCATATTCATTCAGCCTTTTCATCAGCAGTAACTGTCTCTCTATTCTTGGCTTCACCTTCCGCTGCCATCTCCATCTGGCGCGCCGCTGAGCGTTCCTTGCCTTCCAGAATGGCATCAGCAATCGATTTCGTGATGATCTGAACAGATTTTATCGCGTCATCATTTGCGGGGATAACGTAGTCAATCCCTTCCGGCTCACAGTTGGTATCGACAATGGCAAACACCGGAAGACCGAGCCTGTTCGCTTCCTTGACGGCAATCGATTCCTTCTTCACATCTACAATAAACAGAGCTCCCGGTAGACGGGTCATCTCAACGACGCCTGCAAGTACGTTATTCAGCTTTTCCTTCTCACGCTGGAGGAACAGACCTTCCTTCTTCGTGAGCTTGTCCAACGTTCCGTCGCTCTCCATCTTCTCGATGTTGGTCAGTCTCTTCACACTCTTACGTATCGTTGTGAAGTTTGTGAGCGAACCTCCAAGCCAGCGCTCGTTCACATAAAACTGCCCGCACCGGATAGCTTCCTCTTTGATGACGTCCTTGGCTTGTTTTTTTGTCCCAACGAAGAGAACCCGCCTGCCATCAGCCACGATGTTGGAAATCGCATTGCAGGCTTCTTCGAGGAGATCGCGGGATTTCATGAGGTCAATAATGTGGATCCCGTTACGCTCCATGAAAATGTACGGGCGCATCTTGGGATTCCATCGGCGGGTCAGGTGTCCAAAATGACACCCTGCTGCTAACAACTCAGCAACTTCAACACGCGGCATGTTGATCTTTCCTTCAGTTTAGTTTTGTCTTCTACCTTTTTCTTCTTCTGCCGGAATGGCGCCTGAGGCGCCACACTGCCGGCAAAATCCAAAGGTATGTTTATTTACACATTAACGCTTCGAGAACTGGAATCTCTTCCGGGCCTTCTTCTGTCCGTACTTTTTTCGCTCAACCATCCGCGGGTCACGCGTCAACAAGCCCGAACTCCTGAGTGAGGATCGATTGTCCTCGCTCATCTCAACGAGCGCACGGGAAATACTCAACCGGATCGCGCCCGCCTGGCCCGACGAGCCACCTCCCTCGACGTTCACTCTTGCGTCATACTTCCCCGCGGTTTGTGTCACTTCAAACGGCTTCACAACATCCTGCCGCAGTGTCACAAGCTGAAAGTACTCATCCAAGGGACGTTTGTTGATCGTAATCTTGCCCGAGCCTGGTGTCAGAATCACGCGGGCAACAGAGGTCTTTCTTCTTCCAACTGCAAGTGTGGGGTGTGGCTGCATCTCTTCGGCTGGCTCCTGTTACATCAGTTGTTAACGGTGTACGCGCTCGGACGCTGCGCCGCATGAGGGTGTTCAGCTCCGCCATACACCTTCAGCTTCTTGATTATCTGGCGTCCGAGGCGGTTGTGGGGGAGCATTCCTCTCACTGCATGTTCAAACACGCGCTCCGGGTGCTTGCGAATCAGGTCTTGGAAGCGCTCAAAGGTCGCGCCACCTGGATAGCCAGTGTAGTGAAAGTACTCTTTCAGTTCCGCGCGCTTGCCCGTAAGCTTCACTTTCTCCGCATTGACGACAACAACAAAATCACCCATGTCGGCATTCGGTGTAAACTCTGGCTTGTGTTTTCCTCTCAACAATCGTGCAGCCTCCGTTGCAATGCGACCCAGGGTCTTGCCGTTGGCATCAATCAAATGCCATTTGTGGATGGTGTCGGACGTTTTGAAAAAGCGTGTTGGCTTATCCACAAGTTCTCCTTACGTGTGCTCCAAACATCGTTCAAAAAGTTTTCAAATATAGGAAAAATCAGGGAGAGAGTCAAAGAAAATCTTGGCATAGACTCCAAGCTACGACGTTGGTGGACTACTCGTGAAACTCCGCGTGGTAGGAACTTCTCACGAGAGGCCCCGATTCAACATGCCTGAACCCCATTTCCATTCCTTCCCTCTTCAGCATTCTGAATTCCTCCGGATGGACAAAACGCTCAACAGGGAGATGATCCTTGGTAGGTTGAAGGTACTGTCCAAGAGTCAGAATATCGCAACATTGCTTTCGTAAGTCCTCCATCACCTCAAGAACCTCGTCGATGGTCTCGCCCAAGCCAAGCATAAGCCCGCTCTTCGTTATCATCCCACCTTCTTTGGCCCTGCGAACGAGCTCAATGCTGCGCTCGTACTTCGCTTGGGGACGGACACGCTGGTACAGGCGCGGGACAGTCTCTGTGTTGTGGTTAAGAATCTCCGGCTTGGCTTCCATCACGATATCCAACGCCCACCAAACACCACGAAAATCCGGAATGAGAACTTCGATCGTGATCCCCGGATTGACGATACGTGCCTGACGGATCGTCTCAGCAAAGATCGCTGCCCCTCCGTCGGGCAATTCATCGCGGTTTACGGAAGTTATTACTGCATGCTTGACATTCATGACCTTGATCGCTTCTGCAACACGATACGGTTCCTCAAGGTCAAGCCCCTGCGGCCTGCCAGTCTTCACGGCGCAGAATCCACATGAACGGGTACAGATATCGCCGAGAATCATGAAGGTGGCGGTACCGGCATTCCAACACTCGGCCATGTTGGGACAACGAGCCTCTTCGCAAACGGTGTGGAGTTGATTGCGACCGATAAGATTCTTCAGTCGCGAGAAACCCTCACCCGATGGTATCTTCACCTTCAACCATTCAGGGCGTGGGGGACGGGGATTCTCCTCCATTTTGATTTCTTGTATGACAAACTCCACGTTCACGTCCAATCAGAATTTCATGCTCATGTCAAAGTTTTGCAGGTTCTGCACGATTTCTTCGAGGAACATCCCTCCTAGCGCCCCATCAACGATACGATGATCGAATGAAAGTGTAAAGAATGCAATCGATCGGATTGCAATCGCGTCATCAATGACTGCAACTCTCTTCTTGATTGCACCTGTTCCAAGGATGGCGACCTGCGGTTGATTGATAATAGGTGTTCCAATCATCGTGCCGAAGACGCCAAAGTTTGAAATAGTGAACGTTCCCCCTTGAATGTCATCGGGCATCAACTTCTTGTTACGCGTGCGGGCCGCCAGATCATTTACCGCGCGGGAAAAGCCGAGGAAGTTTTTCTCTTCCGCATGCTTGATCACCGGGACAATCAAACCATTCTCCGAAGCAACAGCTATCCCAAGATTAATGTAGTTCTTCTTGATGATCTTGTCGCCTTCAATTGAGCAGTTGACAAGCGGATATTTCTTGATTGCTCGAACTACAGCTTCGACGATGTACGGCGTGAAGGTGAGCTTGTAGCTTTCCTTGCGTTCAAACTCTGCAGCATGCTCTGCTCGATGCTTCACAACGTTCGTCATGTCCACCTCATGGATCGCCGAAACGTGGGGTGAAGTGTGAACGCTCTTCACCATGTGCTCGGCCATCTTCTGCAGGACGTTGCTCATCTGCAGAATCTCATGAAACGGAGCAGGATATTTCTCTCGTAGCTCAGGAACTTCCACTGGCTTTGCTACAATGCCCACTTGCCCTGCTGGTGCTCTCGAGATTAAAGGCGCAGCAGGTTGTCCAATCGTCCCCTCCTTTTTGGCTTCGACATACGCGAGGATGTCTTTCTTTGAAACACGACCTCCTTCTCCAGTTCCCGGGACTGTTTCCAGTTCGGCCATGGAGACACCTTCCGTCCGCGCAATGTTCAGGACGAGTGGTGAGTAGAACCTTCCGGGCTGCAGCGTTGCTTGTTGCAAGGATGGTGCTGCCCTCGGCTGAGGTGGCGCTGGAGCGGGAGGCTGAGCCTTGGGAGCTTCCTTCGAGAGCGCAGCTGATGAGCTCGTCTGAGAAGCAGCCGCTACTCCCTCTCCATCGGTCTCGAGGAATGCAATCACTGTCCGCACGGGAACGGTCTTTTGTTCCTCAACTACTATCTCCGCAAGGACACCTGATGCCGGCGACGGAATTTCCGAATCCACCTTGTCCGTGCTTATTTCAAGGAGAGTCTCGTCCTTCTTTACCTTATCGCCAACCTTCTTATGCCACTTGATAATTGTCCCCTCTGCAATACTCTCCCCCATTTGCGGCATTACGACTTCGACTTTTGCCATGACATCATTTCCTCTCTACTGAGATTAATCAGACCGATCACTCAGAAGTTGCTCAACTCCCGAAGAGCGCGCACGATCTTCTTGGTATCGGGCAAGTAGAATTCCTCCAGCGGTGGTGCAAACGGAACAGGCGCATCCAAGGAGGCAACACGTTTGATCGGTGCATCAAGGTAATGAAACGCCTTCTCGCTAATCAGTGCCGCCACCTCCGCGCCAATTCCTCCCGTAAGTGTGTCTTCGTGAACGATCAACACCTTTCCAGTTTTCTTCACCGAGTCGACGATCAGTTCCTTGTCGAGAGGTTGTAGTGTGCGAAGATCGACAACCATCGTTTCAATGCCGTCTTCTTTCGAGAGAATCTCGGCCGCATCGAGAGAAAAATGTACCGCCGAGCCATACGTGAAGATAACGACGTCATTCCCCTCCCGCTTGATCTTACCTTTCCCAATCTCGACAGTGTACTCCCCTTCGGGAAGCTCTTCTTTGATGCGGCGATACAGATATTTGTATTCGAAATAGAGAACGGGATTATTATCACGCACCGCCGCCTTGATCAGGCCCTTGGCATCATACGGACTGGATGGAGCGACGATCTTCAACCCCGGAACGTGGAAGAACCATGCCTCCGTACTTGCCGAGTGATATGGCCCTCCGTGGATGTAGCCACCAGTTGGAAGCCGCACAACCATGGGCACGGGGATACCCCATCGGTAATGTGTCTTCGCCGTGTTGACAACAAGCTGATTGAATCCACACGTAACGAAATCCGCGAACTGCATCTCGGCGATAGGTCGCATCCCTACAATCGCAGCACCCGTCGCTGCACCGATGATGGCGGCTTCCGACAAGACCGTGTCGATCACCCGGTCTTCGCCAAAGTGCTTCAGGAACCCTTTCGTCGCTTTGAATGCCCCGCCATATTCGCCAATGTCTTCACCGAGGAGAAACACAGACCGATCACGCTCCATTTCTTCCCACATACCACGTGAGATGGCTTCTATGTATGTCATCGTGACCATCAATCGTTCAATTTGCTGCGACCTCTTGGAGGAACTTAACCGACCAACTTCCTAAAGATAGCCTTGAACCGTGCAAGCTCCGGCTGCGTAAGCTTGCCGAGTGTAGTAATAATCGTACTGCGTTTCAATGTTACAATCCGATCTACTTTCACTACAGATTCAACGCGAAGCCCATTTACGCGGCTCGGTTGAACAAGAAACTCGTTTTCAGATAGTACCCCTTCAACAACTGAGCTGATGGCACAGACAATCACATCCCGATATCGATCCTTCGTTAGGCTAATAACAACACCTGGACGTACCTTCCGCACTGGTATGTCAGCAAATGGAAACGGGACAATGACAATGTCACCAGTCCTCACGACTTTCGCTTTAGAAGATCTTGATAGATATCTTCCCGTTCATCTTCCCAAAAAGAGAAGCCTTCACTTTGTGAGGTGAACGCCCTGATCCCGCTACTGTCTTCGATTTCTTCCAAGAATGTAATAACGACTTTGTACTTCTTTTTCAGAGAGAGCTTCTTGAGAGGTCGGATTTGCTTCCCATCATAGATTCCCTTTACCGTCAGCATAACACCTCCTTCCCTTCTGTATTAAAATCAACCTGTCCATCAGTTGGTCAATGGAGAACCCTGTCGGGCATGGATTCGAGAGCTTCGAGCAATTCGCTCTTTGTCAGCATAGGTCCTGCCATCAGGGTGCGTAAACCCCTTCTCCAGCTTGCTCACCCGGAGTATAGGGACTCTCCTCGGCAAACTTCACTGCTTCCTCAATTTCCGAACGGACTTTCTCGTAGATTTGATTCTTACTCGACTCTGTGAGAACCCTGTCGTTTGTGAGCACTTTCTCGAACCTATAGATGGGATCTCTCTTCTTCCACTCGTCGATCATTCCCGTGGGAACGTAGGAAGCATCGTCCGATGCCGAATGACCGTGCATCCGCATTGTGATCGTTTCAATCAAGGTTGGTCCTTCGCCACGGCGAGCCTGGTCGACGGCCTTTTTGCATGCGTCATACACGCGCACAACATCTGTCCCGTCAATGGTCGTTCCGGGAATTCCATAACCGACCGCGCGATCCGATAGTTTCTGTCCGGCGAATTGTTTTGCAATCGGCGTTGAGTACGCAAACTGATTGTTTTCAATAATCAGAACAAAGGGGAGCCTCATAACGGCGGCCATATTCAACCCTTCATGAAAATCACCCACATTGGATCCCCCGTCACCCACATACGTCATAACAACAGCGTTTTCCTTTCTCAACTTGCAGGCAAGCGCTACACCGACGGCAACAGGAATCATCGCCGCAAGGTGGCTCACGTTGCCATAAATGCGCAGCGATGGATCCGCATAGTGGCCGGTGCCGTCGCGACCGCGCGTGAAGCTGTTTGCACGGGCAAGCTGCTGGAGAAAAATATTTCGGAGGGATTGCCCTTTGACGAGATGCGCACCAAGATCCCTGTGCATCGGAAAGATGTAGTCATGATCTTCAAGGGCATAGGCGCTCCCCACTGCCGTCGCCTCATTGCCATAGCCGGTGTATGCGCCACCGACCATCTTCCCCTGCTTGTACAGACGGAGTATGGCGTTATCGCATTCTCGTGTCAGTACCATGTACCGGTAAAGCTCAAGTCTGTCCGGGTTGGACAAACCGGTCGGAGATTTTGGTCTTGTGCGTTCTGCCGTGATTGTCATACTAGTAGGTCGCCAGCTTCTCCAACGCCGCAATGATGTCCGACTCCTGAGGTAACATGGCGTTTTCCAGCTCAGGCCCATACGGAACCGGGGTGTCCTTTGCTGCAACCCGCATGATTGGCGCATCGAGGCGCTCAAATGCCTCAGCACCGATGATGGCAGCTATCTCAGCTCCAAAGCCACCGGTCAGCGTATCTTCATGCACGATCAACGCCTTTCCCGTCTTTCGCACTGACTTCAGGATGGTGTCTTTGTCAAGAGGATTGAGGGTGCGAAGGTCGATAACCTCAATGCCCACACCGAGCTTCTCTTCGACCTTGCGGGCAGCATCGAGCGAGCGCTGAACAGGCATTCCCCATGTGATTATCGAAATCTCGTCGCCTTCTTTTTTTACCTTTGCTACACCGAATGGGAGAAGATAACTGGCATCAGGCTCAGGCGCCGATGCAAAGCCCTGACGGTACAAACCCTTGTGCTCACAG
>JACQVJ010000147.1 GCA_016209805.1 Ignavibacteriota bacterium | reverse complement strand
CCCGTGAGAAGACAAGGGCTGGTTTCATATCCCTCGCACTGGAAAAGAACTACTTGGCAGTTCCTTACGTCGAAGAAGCAAAGGCACTGAAGTCCCTCGCCGGGAGAGTCTCAAAGCCCAAAGACTTGTTGGGAGTCAACGATCTCAGAGTTGGATTGCTTACTGCGTCAGGCCTCTCTGAGAAATCCCTGAAGTATTTGACCGATGAGGACCGAACAACAGCCATAAAGGGCTTGATCAAGGAGTTCCTTGAACCAGCAGGAGACGACTTCATCAACGAACTTGTCTACCGCTATTTGCTAACGAGAGGTGATGCCTTGGGTGGCAAGGCGCGAAACTTGGCGGGATTGTTGGGCGAGAGGAAGTTTCTGCGCTCCTTATTATCGGTTTTCAGCTTGTCGGGAATCAACTATCAATGGAAGGATGATGGCTCACGCATGTGGCATGCAAGGCTACGAGATAACACGGGCATCGAGAAGCGCATCAAAGGCCTGTTTTGGACAAAGAATGGAAGCAATCGGCTCTTAATCTTGAACATGAGGGTTCCAATGGTCGAGAAGAATGTTGACCTTTCGATCTTGGATGGAACTGTCGACCAGTTAAAGAGGGGCAAGGACTCCATCATTCATAATATTGATGCTTATGTAGCTCTGGGAGAATTGAAAGGCGGGATTGATCCGGCCGGTGCAGACGAACATTGGAAGACCGCTAATTCTGCCTTGGAAAGAATCAGGAGCAGTTTTGCGAAGAACGGGAAGAAGCCGCGGACATTCTTTATTGGCGCGGCAATCGAGAACAGCATGGCCTCCGAAATATTCAGACAATTGCAATCCGGGGTTCTCAGTAACGCTGCAAACCTAAGTAACGATGTGCAGCTTTCCTCGATCAGTAAATGGATTACAAACCTCTAGGGCCATCCAATGTTTTCCTCAGTATTGTCTCTCTGACATTTCCTCTTCCTGGTAAATGCTATCTAAAGAAGGTCGTTTACTTCATTGCTGCAGGGGCAACTTACGCAGAGATTTTAATTCTAGAAGTCAATCGTCCCAACGGAATATTCAGAGCTACAATCACTGGAGAAAAGACACCCTCGCAACAATGCCTCCTCCCCATCCGTACACCGCTCAGGTCGTCGAATCTTGAGATTCACCCCGAAACTCCCTAAGTTGTAAGGCATTCCTTCACACACCAGAAAGGATCACCATGAAGTTCATCTCCTCGCTTGCTGCGTTGTTGCTGGCTCTCTCGCTCACGACTTCGGCGCAGCAGGAAACCCGGCTATTGCGTTTTCCAACAATCCATGATAATCAAATCGTTTTTTCATATGCCGGCGACCTGTACGCGGTTGCGGCAACCGGCGGCACGGCACGCAAACTGACCAACGACGTCGGCTATGAAATGTTTGCACGCTTCTCGCCGGACGGCAAGACCATTGCCTTCACCGGCCAGTACGACGGCAACACGGAAGTCTACATCATGCCTGCAGAGGGTGGCGTGCCGAAGCGCCTCACGTTCACCGCCACGCTCAGCCGCGACGACGTCTCCGACCGCATGGGCCCAAACAACATCGTAATGACGTGGCGGGACAATTCCACCATCGTCTACCGCTCTCGCATGATCGAGCGGAACGACTTCATCGGACAGCTTTTCCTCGCCTCTGTGGAGGGGGGTATCCCCGAGCAACTTCCTTTCCCTCGCGGCGGGTTCTGTTCGTACTCCCCCGACACAAAGAAGCTGGCGTACAACCGTGTGTTCCGCGAGTTCCGCACATGGAAGCGCTACCGAGGCGGCCAGGCGGACGACATTTGGATCTATGACTTCGAGTCGAAGCAACTCACAAACCTCACCAACAACCCCGCGCAGGACATCATTCCGATGTGGAGCGGCAATAAGATCTACTTTGCTTCCGACCGCGACAGCAGGATGAACCTGTTCGTGTACGACCTGACGATAACGCAGACGAAGAAGCTGACCAGCTTCACCGACTTCGATGTGAAGTTTCCGTCGCTCGGCAACAACGCCATCGTGTTCGAGAACGGGGGATACATTTACAAGCTCGACCTTGCCACCGAACAGGCGGTGAAGGTCCCGATTTCGATTCAGGAAGACTTCGCCATCGGCCGCGGCGGTCTAAAGGACGTGAGCAAAGAAATCACAAACTACGAAATCTCTCCCGACGGCAACCGGGCGTTGTTCGGTGCACGGGGAGAGATCTTTACTGTACCCGCAAAGAACGGCAACACACGCAACGTTACAGGCACCTCCGGTGTGCACGAGAGGAACTCCAAATGGTCACCGGACGGGAAATGGATCTGCTACATCTCCGACCTCTCGGGCGAGGATGAAATCTACATCCGAATGCAGGATGGAACCGGTACGCCGATACAACTGACAAAGAACGCCGACACATACAAATATCAGCCCATCTGGTCACCCGACAGCAAGAAGCTGATGTGGTCCGACAAGAAACTGCGCCTGCAATTTGTAGATGTCGACTCCAAGAATGTCACCGTTGTTGCTCAGGCCACCGCGTGGGAAATCAGCAACTACAATTGGTCTCCCGACAGCAAGTGGATTGTGTACGCGAAACCCGAAGAGAAGGTGATGACCACGTTATACCTCTACTCGCTCGACAAGAAAGAGTCGGCACCACTTACCAATGGTTGGTTCGAGTCATTCGGAGCCTCGTTCAGCTCGGACGGCAAGTATGTATTCTTCGTCTCCGATCGTTCGTTCAACCCATCATACAGTCAAACCGAGTGGAACCATGCATACTTCGATATGGCGAAGATCTACCTTATCGCACTGGCGAAGGACACGAAATCGCCGTTCGAGCCGAAGAGTGACGAAGTAAAGCTTAAGGACGAGAAGGGGGAAAAGAAAGAAGAGGAGAAATCGGACGAGAAGAAGGATACCGAATCAAAGGTGACCGTGAAGGTCGATCTTCCCGGTGTACAGGATCGCATCGCGGTTCTTCCGATCGATCCTTCGAGTTACGGTAATGTCGCAACCGTTGGCTCGAAGGTCTACTACACTCGCAACGGCAGGAAGGACGAAAAGACAAAGCTATTGATGTACGATCTCGAAAAGCAGAAGGAGACAGAGTTGGGCGAGTTCAACGGGTTCGAGATATCCGCCGATATGAAGAAGATGCTCGTCGGAGCGGGAGGTGGTTCATTCTATATCATCGACCTGCCTACTTCGAAGATCGACGCGAAGGAGAAGCTCGACCTTGGCGACATGAAAATGACACTCGACCGGAAGGCCGAATGGAACCAGATCTACAATGAAGCATGGCGCCAGATGCGGGACTTCCTTTACGCACCCAACATGCACGGCGTGGACTGGCCAGGAATGCGCGAGAACTACAAGGCACTCCTCCCCTACGTGAACCACCGCGCTGATCTCACGTACATCATCGGCGAGTTGATCGGCGAGTTGAACATCGGACACACGTACGTGGGGGGCGGGGATTATCCAAAGCCGGATCGCATCCAGATTGGATTGCTTGGTGCCAAACTGGAGCGGGATCCTGCCTCGAAGTATTTCAGGATCGCGAAGATCCTCAAGGGTCAGAACTGGGACAAGAAGGTCCGATCACCGCTTACCGAAATTGGTGTGGATGCGCGTGAAGGAGATTACATCATTGCGGTCAATGGGAAACCGACGAACCAGATGCGCGACATCTTTGAAGCTTTGGTGAACGCCGCCGACAAACAGGTGACACTGAAGCTGAACTCCGAACCGAAGGAAGCCGGCAGCCGCGAAACGGTTGTCATTCCCACGTCGGACGAGCGCCCACTCTACTATTACAACTGGGTAGAGCAGAACATCGAAAAGGTCTCCAAGGCAACGAACGGACGGGTCGGGTATCTGCACATCCCCAATATGGGGGTTGATGGATTGAATGAATTCGTGAAGTACTTCTATCCGCAACTCCGCAAGGATGCTCTTATTGTCGACGTGCGTGGGAACGGGGGTGGAAACGTCTCTCCACACATTATTGAAAGATTGCGTCGCGAAATCGCGATGATCAGCGTGGCACGAAACACTGCCGTCAGTCCTGATCCGGGCGCAATGGTGTATGGCCCGAAAGCGCTTCTGCTCGACGAGTTCTCGGCGTCCGACGGCGATATTGTTGCGTATAGATTCAAAAAGTACAATCTTGGTCCTGTGATCGGCAAGCGGTCATGGGGCGGTGTGGTCGGTATCCGCGGGACACTTCCGTTACTCGATGGTGGTTTCCTGAACCGCCCGGAATTCTCGCGCTACGATGTTGAAGGGAAAGAATGGATCATGGAAGGGAAAGGCGTTGAACCGGACATCCTCGTCGACAACGATCCGGCAAAGGAGTTCGCCGGCGTCGACGAGCAGCTCAACAAGGGAATCGAGTGGATTATGGACGAGTTAAAGAAGAATCCACCGAAGCTTCCACCGCCGCCGCCATATCCAGACAAAAGCAAGTAATCATCCTGGACGCCGCCTCGCGTACCGCGGGGCGGCGTTTCAAGATGCTGAGAACACACCATGAGACGACAGGGGATATTGCTGGGCATTCTTTTGTTGACGGGCTTGACAATCGCGCGAGCTCAAGACGTCGTGCAGGATCCACCAGCAATGATGCCTGAGAAACTTGCAGGGGTGTACTGGAACTCCATCTGGGATAGCACCCTTCATCTGAGCGTTGATTTCATTCGTAAACAGGATCTGATTGAATACAAAGAAAGCCTGCTTCGCCTTTTTAGCGCAGACACCACCGCGACTGCGATCCTCGTTGCGAGGGTCATCGGGAGAGATGGGTTTACAATGGATAGTATTCGCGCAATGACAGTAGGGGACTTCTACGCGACGTTCGAGGGTTATTTCTTACGTGCGGGGAAACGACAGGTCGAGTTTGAACACGCGAAGCAAGGGATGCATATCGTCGGAACGGTGAACGACGGAGACTCACTTGCGCATGTCATGATTCGATCGGATTTGCTTTCAACCAGTCGTTCTGAAATGCCAATAGCAATCATGACATTTCAAAAGACGAACCGCGGGTGGTCAATGTATATCCCGCGCCAACTAACAGGTCTCTTGTTGAACATTCGCCACTAAAACTGCGACTGCCTTGGTTGGATACCTCGCCCGAAAAATCATTTGACAGTGACGGGCTCGCTGCGATCCGGTGTGCTTGAGCTCGCTAATGACGCAGGAACGAACTTCAAGCAGATTTCATTGGAACCCAAGAGAACAACTCAATCGAAAAAGATCCCACCTCACCTCCCACAATTCTGTGATTACACCTGCTCACATGCCGAGTTCGCTCCGGCTGAGGTAAGCGGCGCTTGTCGTCGTGAGCACGCTGTATGGTGTTCATTATTCGAAAAATTCAACAACAAGAATGCGCGCTGTCTCGGCCACGGTCTGGAGGAAACCGAGTCGTCAGGGGCGGAACTCTTTGATCTTCCTTTTTGAGAACCCGAAGTAGTTCCTCAGCACATCGACTGTTCTTTTCGCCGCCTGTCCGTCACCATAGGGG
>JACQVJ010000167.1 GCA_016209805.1 Ignavibacteriota bacterium | reverse complement strand
GATGAATATCCAAGCGTGAATGCGAGATCGCTTGCGCCGAATGTGCCTAACTTGTTTCCGAGATCGTCCGTCTCATCGAACGAGCCGTAATTCACGTAGACAATTCCGGCTCCGAAGTAGCCGAGGTCTTCAATCGGTTGGGAATAGGCAACGAAACCAGCATTGATATCGAGAAGATGTTTGAAGAATCCAATCGAGCCCATCGGCGTCTCCAGTGTGCTGAGTCCCGCCGGATTGTAGAAGATGGTCGTCGGGTCGTTCATCACCGAAACGAAACTCCCGGCCATCGCACCTGCCCTGGCACTGACATCGCTGCGCAGGAAGTCAAACGTGCTGTTGGAGCCGGCCCGAACGCCGCCGGTCATTGTCACAACCATCGCAACGGAAATCGCTGTCACTCGTACCCGGTTCATCGAAGAATCTCCTTCACTGTGCCTGTGGAACTGCATCAAGGTATTGAATATGGTCTCGAATTGCAATACGTGATTCTTCTGCGAAGCCCCCTATAGTTTGAATTGGCGGGATGAGGTCGGGCGGAGACGCCCCGGCCTACTTCAATGAACCGGAATTGAAATCAGGAGGCCACTGGTTATCCACGGTCGCAACCAGCACGCTTTGCACGCGCGTCAGGCCAAGGTTGCGTCTCTACACCAAATATGCTATATTGAAGCCGTTATTTTAGAAAGGATTGCGTTCGAATGAGAGAAGGAATTCATCCCGAATACAAGAAGTCGGTTGTCACATGCGTTTGCGGAAACACGTTTGTCACACGGTCGACAGCCGGGGATTTGAAGCTTGAAATCTGCTCCAACTGCCATCCGTTCTTTACCGGGCGCCAAAAGCTCGTCGACTCGGCGGGACGGGTTGAGAAGTACAACAGAAAGTACGCAAAAAAAGGGGCCGTCGCAGGACAGACACAGCCCTCGTAAGGCTTCAGCATCCAGTCGTCATTGAGATTCCATTTGACACGTTCCGCTCGATGAGTCGAACAGTCGACCTGCGGGCGGAACGTTTGTTTATGAGCGCCGTATGCACCTTTGTCTGTTTGAAGACAACTCTTCCACTAATTTTCTTCCTCTTACGTATTTCCGCCCCGTCTATGACCTTCGTTGCGGAATGCTCTCGCTTCGTGAGAGGATCCTCAGCCACTTCCCGATGTTGCCTGTAACGCTTCATGCTCGGACGTACCTTGCCGACTACCTGATCGAGCAACATCCCGGTGTTCCTGTCAACAAGTTTATATCCGGCACATATCTGATGGTCAACGGACGCTGCATCATGACACGTCAGCTTGCTACGTTGCTGAAGAAGCAAAGTCCCGACATTGTCTTTACCTCACGAGGAGAAATCGTTGCCGCCCGCGTGTCGAGCGATGTGCTCTCGACCCGGAAGGTCGGTGGCGCGGCGTTCGAGGACGAGGCAGCGGGTTTGCTGGAGCCATCCGTGTTTGGCGGCCTTCCGACCGTTGAGGTAAGTGCACAGCTCGTCAGTTATCCATGGGATCTGGTATACGCAAACGAGAGTGAACTCGCTTCGGATTTTGAATTGTTGATAAGACAGAGAGCCGGCGCAGGGAAGAGGCACATCCATCCTTCTGCAGTTTTGGTGAAGAAGAAGAACATCCACATCGGCAAGAACGCGACGATCGGACCGGGTGCCGTCCTCGACGCCAGCGAAGGCCCAATCTACATCGACAGAGAAGTCAGGATATTCCCCACCGCGGTTATCGAAGGGCCGTGCTATGTTGGTGAAGGGTCGCTCATCAAGATCGGTGCGAAGGTCTACGGCAACACGAGTGTTGGAGCGTTTTGCAAAATCGGTGGAGAGGTTGAGCATTCCATCTTTCATTCACATGCAAACAAGCAGCATGATGGGTTTGTCGGCCATTCGTATATCGGTTCGTGGGCCAACCTCGGGGCGGGAACGACCACGAGCAACCTGAAGAACACATACGGGAATGTCAAGGTCTCGATCGGAGGAAGTCTCATCGATTCCGAAAAAATGTTCGTTGGTCTGATCGCCGGCGACCATGCGAAGACCGGCATCAACTCGACGCTGGATACCGGAACGGTCATCGGCCCTTCCTCCAACGTCTTCGGTAGTGCGATCCACCCCAAGTTCATTCCCGCGTTTTCGTGGGGAGATGCCCAGCGAATGGAAACCTACAGTGTTGATAAGGCGTTGGATGTAGCGGTGAAGGTGATGAGCCGGAGGAACGTGACGGCGTCGCCGGCCTACAAGGAGTTATTTCGCTACGTATTTCTATTGACGAATCATGAACGATCACGCTTCAGAGCCTAATGTTCCCGAACGAAGAGAACGTCGTAATCTGTATGAAGGTGTCCGGGGAACGGCAGTAAGAATTCTCAATCGCATTGAGCGTACCGACTCATACCTGGACAAGCTTCTCGACAATGAGCTTAAATCTGGAGATCTGAGCGATCTTGACAAGGGGCTTCTCACGGAGATTGTCCACGGTGTGTTGCGATGGCAGAATAAACTCGATTGGGTGTTGAACGGCTTCTCCCATGGCAATTTTGCCAAGTCGGAAATCAACGTAAAGAATGCCCTTAGAGTTGCGCTGTACCAGATTCTTTTTCTTGACAGGATTCCGCACGCAGCTGCGGTGAATGAAGGGGTTGAGTTCATCAAGCGTATCCGGGGCGACAAACCTGCTGGATTGGTGAACGCGGTTCTCAGAAACATCATCCGCAACATTGAAGGTATCCGCTATCCTGATGCGAACGAAGATCCCGTCCAGCATCTTGCTGTTGTGAATTCTCATCCACACTGGGTGGTCAAGCGGTGGTACAAACGGTTTGGCTTTGAAGAGACCCAGAAGCTTCTTACTGCCAACAACGAACGTCCCGGCCTCTCTCTCCGTATCAACAAGCTCAAAGTGGAGCCCGGATATTTTCTGACACTCCTCGACCACCAACACATCGAGTATAAGGGTTCTGTCCACATCGATTACTTTGTGAAGGTCCGTTCGCTTCCGCGCATCGGACAGATGGAGTTGTTTCGCAACGGCATGTTTACAATCCAGGATGAGAGTGCTGCGCTTCCATGCCTTCTCCTCGGTGCGAAGCCGGGTGAACGGGTCATCGATCTCTGTGCCGCTCCCGGCGGGAAGACGACACACATTGCGGAGATTATGAAGAATGAAGGCGAAGTGATTGCTGTTGACCACTATGAAGTGAAACTCTCTCTGCTCAGAACATCCTGCGATCGCCTCGGTCTCCGCAACGTAAAACTGCGTGTGGCGGATGCGACAACACTTGAACATGAGCCGGTCGATAGAGTGCTCGTCGATGCGCCGTGCTCAGGGCTCGGCACACTTGCGAAGAAGCCCGACATGAAATGGAAACGCGATATTGCCGATGTTCTCAAACTCACTCAGCTCCAGCGTGAGATTCTTGACAATGCAGCGAAGATCGTAAAGCCCGGAGGGGCGCTTGTGTACAGTACATGCACCACCGAGCCGGAAGAGAATCAGGAGATGGTGAAACAGTTTCTTGCCAGTCATCCTGAATTCTCGTTGGAAGATGCAGGTAAATTTGTCAGTCATGGGTTGGTCACGCCGGAGGGTTTTGTCGAAACCTTCCCGCACCGTCACGGCATGGATGGATCATTCGCTGCCCGTATGGTCAGGTCCCTCAACTGAAAACTCATCTACACCTACTACAGGAGGAACTCACAGATGGCAAATGTTCTCGAACTCGTGCGCAATGAGCTCAAGCTGCTCGAGGCGTCAAAGACCTTCAAGTATGAAGTTCCCCTTGAAGGTCCTCAGGATGGAATTGTGCGTGTCGATGGAAGGAAAGTCATCATGCTTGCCTCCAACAACTATCTGGGGCTCTCCAATCATCCGGTGATCCGCCGGGCCGCGATCAAGGGGATCAGAGAATATGGGTATGGGGTTGCTTCCGTACGCTTCATCTGCGGAACCCAGGACATTCACTTCGATCTGGAGAAGAGAATCTCGAAGTTCTTAGGCACCGAGGATACGATCCTCTTCTCATCCTGTTGGGCGGCCAATGAGGCGTTCTTTGCCGCACTCACAAATGAAAAGCTCGGATTCGAGTCGTACAAAGATGTCATCTACTCGGATCGGCTTAACCATGCGAGTATCATCGACGGACAGCGACTCTGCAAGGCGGAGACTACCGATAGAAAGATTTACGCGCACGCGGATGTTGACGATCTCGCCAGGCAGCTCGAAGAGGACAAAGAAAAAAACTACCGCCTGCGCATTATTGCAACGGATGGGGTCTTCAGTATGGAGGGGGATCTCGCACCGCTCGACAAGCTTGTCGAGGTTGCGTCGCGATACGACGCCATTCTGTTCGTTGACGACTCCCACGCAGTTGGTGTGTGCGGCAAATCGGGTCGGGGAACTCCCGAAGCCAAAGGTGTCCATGGCCGGGTTGATGTCCTGACCGGAACATTGGGCAAAGCAATCGGCGGCGCTGCTGGTGGATACATCAGCGGAAAGAAGGAGCTTATCGCATACATGCGGCAGAAGGCGAGACCGTACACATTCTCAAATTCGCTCCCTGCGTCGATCGTCTACGGGGCCGCGGCTGCTTTTGATATGTTGATGAAGAGTAAGAGCTACGTCAAGAAACTGCACAAGAACACCGCGTACTTCAGAAAGAAGATCGTTAAGCTCGGATTCAAGATCCTCGAAGGAGATCACCCAATAGTGCCGATCATGCTTGGTGAGGCTCCCATCGCGCAGGAAATGAGCAATGCGCTGTTGAATGCTGGCGTATATATCAAGGGTCTCTGGTATCCGGTGGTCCCGAAGGGAGAGGCCCGCTTGCGGGCACAGGTCTCCGCTGCACTGACCAAGCGCGATATCAACAAGGCGCTCGACGCTTTTGAGGAGGTTGGCAAGCAAATGAAGGTGATACAATGATCACGACGTGACAAATGATCGAGGTTGTATTCCTTCGCAAAAGACGTTCCTCGCGATGACCATCAAAGTGCGACAGTACCATCGTTCTTGTTTCGTTGACATTCTCTACAGTTCTTCATACCTTTTTATTGAATTGGGTTGACAGAGAAGGAAAATCGCTAGATGAACAAGATCACTGAATCGAATATACTTGAAGCACTTAAGGTCGTAAAAGATCCCGACTTGCACCGCGATATCGTGACTTTGAACTTTGTAAAAAATGTCAACATCAACGATCGTGATGTGAGCTTCACCATCGAGTTGACAACCCCCGCATGCCCTGTGCGCGATGAATTGAAAGCCGCATCAATCAGAGCGATTAAGGATTCCATCGAAGGGGTTGGTAACGTGGAAGTGGAGATGACGTCGAACGTCACTCGCCATGAGAACAAACAGAAAGAATCGATCCTGCCCGGAGTGAGGAATACAATCGCTGTTGCGTCCGGAAAGGGTGGAGTTGGAAAGTCTACTGTTGCGGTCAATCTGGCGGTTGCGCTGGCAAACGATGGGGCCAGGGTTGGCCTCGTGGACGCTGACGTCTACGGCCCGAGCATCCCGCTGATGATGGGGATAACGGGAAGGCCTCAGGTGAAGAACCAGCGTCTCCAGCCTATTGAAAAATGGGACATCAAAGTCATGTCTATCGGCTTTCTTGTCGATCCGATGCAGGCAGTCATCTGGCGCGGCCCGATGGCGAGCGGGGCGGTAAAACAGTTTATGTCGGACGTTGACTGGGGAGAGTTGGACTACCTCGTGTTCGACCTTCCTCCCGGCACAGGTGACATTCAGCTGACACTGGTGCAAACCATTCCATTGACCGGAGCAGTCATCGTCACGACACCGCAGGATATTTCTCTGGCGGATGCACGCAAGGGGTTTAAGATGTTTGAGAAGGTGAACGTGCCCGTGTTCGGCATCGTCGAGAACATGAGCTACTACATCTGTTCACACTGTGGGCATCGGGAAGAGATCTTTGACAACGGTGGAGGTCGTAAGGCCGCGGAAGAACTGGGCGTCCCATTCCTTGGAGAAATCCCTATCTACACGAACATCAGACTGAGCGGCGATACCGGCATTCCACTTGTCAAGAATCACCAGTACCAGACTCAGGCGGAGTTCATCTCTCAGATCTCACGCAACCTTGCTGCACAGATCAGCATACGGAATGCAAATCAGGAAGCCGAACAGGCAGTGGATATTCAATTGATGTAGAATTGCAGGAACCGTGATTGTAGAAGATAGCATTGAGGAAGCGCTGGAATCATGTCGACCCTTTCTCAGGGCCGATGGAGGTGATGTGAAGCTTGTCCGGTTCCGAGCTGACGGTGTGGTTGAGTTGCAGTGGCTTGGCACATGTCTCATCTGTCCGATGTCCCAATTAACGTTGCGAGCTGGGGTTGAGCGGGCAATTCTCAAAGAAGTCCCCCAGGTGAAGAGAGTTGAAGCGATTCAAGTGCAGAGTTGATCTTCCCTTACTTCATCTCGACTTCGAACAGTCTTCCATCCTTGATCTGAACGATTCTTTCGTTCGTCTTTCTCACCAGATCGTAGTTGTGCGTTGCCATCACAACGGCGGTTCCGCGTGTGTTAATGTCCTTCAGTAGTTGCAGGATTTCAGATGATGTGACGGGGTCGAGGTTTCCCGTCGGCTCGTCGGCGAGGATGAAAAGGGGATTGTTGACAAGGGCACGGGCAACGACGACGCGTTGCTGTTCGCCGCCGGAAAGTTCATGCGCCATTTTGTTTCGCTGATGGGTCAGCCCGACGTCGCCCAGAGCGTGCAGGACTTTCTTTTTTATTTCCTTCCCTTTACTCCCGGTAACATGGAGCGTGAATGCCACGTTATCGTACACGCTCCGGTCTTCAAGAAGCCTGAAATCCTGGAAGATGATTCCCAGTGAACGCCTCAGGTGAGGCTTTTCGCGGTTCTCGATATTGTCCGAGTTGTACTTGCCGACGGTGACCGTTCCCTTGCTGGGCATAATGTCCATGTACATCAATCGCAGGAGGGTACTCTTGCCTGAGCCTGTCTGTCCAACAAGGAAGACAAATTCCCCCGGCTTTATTCCCAGCGACACATCGTCCAGTACGACATGTCCGTTGAAGGAGACCGTAACTTGTGAAAGTCGAATCATCTCACATTGCTCCGTTGCCAATTGCCCAGTGTAGTATGAAGGCTATGTTTCTGCCGGAATCTTCGCCGCG
>JACQVJ010000152.1 GCA_016209805.1 Ignavibacteriota bacterium | reverse complement strand
GTATCAGGCTTTGAGAATGCCGTCACCGTGTAGTAGTACGTCAGATTATTCAGCAGCCCTACATCGGTGTATTCGCGGACAAGGCCCGTATTGTAGCCGTATGAATTGCCCGGAACATCATACTCACCAAGCAGCGTCCACGGACCAGTTGCACTTTGCGTGCTCTTGTACACGCGGTAGCCTTCAAAGGGTTCTCTTGAGCTATCCGCTCTGTACGGGTCTTGATATGTTTCAGGGTTGATGCCTCCGGGAATCGGTTCCCAGTTCAAACGTACCTGATGGTTGCTCATCAGCGCTCGCAACGGTGGAAGCGGCGGGGGCGTAGGCACCTTGAAGTTCTGTCCGATGAGCCAGGTTACTGTCTTCTCGTTCGCGAGCGCTCCCGCAACGCCGTGCCCCAGAATCTCCGCCACCTGAAACGTGAGCGTGTCCCCGACATTCAGGTCAATCGGACCAAAGGCAACAATGAACTGCGAGCCGATGGCCTGCTGTTGATTCTGCATGATGATGCCGGATGCCATCTCGGCATAGCGTGCAGGATCGCGTGAAGGTGGAGTGACAATACCGCCACCCTCGTACCAGTTGAACGTCCAGCGTAGGGAGTCGGGATGAACGTTCTTCGGCGGAATGATCTTCACACCAATCGGACCGTACGCGGTGCCGTCGGACCCGCCAGCTTGATCGATGGAAAGGCCGAAGTGTTTGTCGGAATAGTAGGTCGTGTAATCGTCGAGCGCGAAGTCCCAGCCTTGCCCGCGATAACCAACGTTTCCATCAAGCCAGTATGCAATCCATGTCTGCCTAATCGGGGTACGTTTCGGAATAACATAGAAGGTGTATACGATCACTTCGTCGAGCGGAGACGAGCTCCACGTGTAGCTTGTCTGAATCACATCGACATACAGGGGGAAATGATTCGCAATCGTGCTGACGTTGTAGTCGCTGTACCGACAGACAAAATCCTGATCAGACACGCCAACATATCCTTGCCAGTAGGGAATATCGACCGTGTCATCCTTGCCGATCACCCAGATGGAATCCCATCGCGCGGCGGTCGGGTAGAATTCGAACGACGACGCCCAGCTTGTTGTGACCGAGACAAGGGTATCGTTCCCCGGTGTGATGCCGCCAACCCAGATACCCCCTTCCCCGATGTGCTCCTCGTGACTGTTGAGCGGATACTCGCAATAGATCAGACCGGGATAATCCGTTATCGCAGCCCAAAGCGAGCCGATGTTGGTTACTAGCTGACGGACCCGGCCCACGTCATGGACTTTGTAGTCCAACCTGACTTGTTGGGCACTTAGTGGCGCGGCGAAGGCTACCACAAGTGTAATCAAATGTCGAGTTGTCGAGTTCAAGCTTTACTCCTGCGCTGCCGGGGAGGTTTGAGCCAGAGGTTCATGTGTCGTTTGTGCAACTCTCTTCGTTTCCTTAATAAACACACTCATTTTATTATTACGAACTTCCCCACCTGCACTTGACTCGTCCGGAGGTCTTGGGCAGTAAACAAGTACAATCCACTCGATATCGCTTGTCCGACCGACGACGTAAGATTCCAATCCTCGTATCCTTTTATTGGATCGTTGTGGTGAATCGTGGTAACAAGGCCGCCCGCCAACGTGTAGATATTGATACTACAGAGTTCGGGGAGATTGATAAACTGTATTCGACGGTCTTGCTCCATCCATCGCTCACGTTGACCCGCCGGCTTCTCCCACGGCGGGTTGTAGGAATAATATGGAATGTCGCCGCGGTACGGATTGGGAACAACTGCGACAGCTCCAACCGTTTGCGGCGGCTTAGGACCCGGAACGGCCAGCTTGGCAACAGCATTCCGACTGGACTCCTGCGACGGAAAGCCTGTAACCGTATCAGGCTTGGAAAACGCCGTCACGGCGTAGAAGTAATCAAGATTATTGAGGAGCCCGAAGTCGGTATATTCGTATGCAAGACCCGTGTTTTGCCCGAAGGTATTCGTAGAGTCATCGAACTCTGCAAGCAATGTCCACGGCCCCGTTGCGCTCCGCGTGCTTTTATAGACGCGATACCCTTCAAATGGTCTCGAGATACTATCGGCTCTGTTAGGGTCGTAGTAGTTCTCCGGGTTTATGTCACCGGGACGCGGTTCCCAGAGAAGGCGAACTTGATGGTTCAGCGTCTCGACACGCAAGGGGGGCGGGGGTGGTGGAGATGGCACTCGAAAGTTCTTTCTGATCAAGATGTCAACGTCGTCTGCATTTTTGTAGACACCCTGTACACCCCGTCCAAGGACAAGCACTCTCACCAAATGCAACGTATCACCAACCTGCAGGCGATATGGTCCGAACGACACCTGCGCTTTCGTCCCATCGCCTGTGCTCTGCTGATCCTGCATGATGATGCCGCTCGTCATCTGCTGGTAGCGTTCGTTGTCTCTCCCCGGCAGACCTTGCTGACGGCCGTTGTACCACTGATACGTGAGTCGTAGCGAATCAGACGTTCTGTGTGCAGTTGGTGGAAACACCTTGTCGCCAAGAGGACCGTAGGCATCACCGTCAGCACCACCGGGAAGATCGATGGACATTGCAATCATACGATCTCTGCGGAAGAACGACTCATCATCAAGTGCATAGTCCCCTATTGTGGAGTTCCCAACGTTGCCATTTATCCAGCACGTGAGATACATGTTGTCCAGATTGATCCTTGCAGGCATGATGTAATAATTGAAGACAAGGAACTCATCTAGCGGCGGTGAACCCCATGCATAGCTGGTCTGGATAACGTCGAGGTAGAGCGGAATGTGGTTTGCAACTCGGAGACTTGTCGGTCCATAGTCGGTATAGCGACAGACGAGGTCCTGATCAGACACACCGACATAGTTCGACCAGTAGGGAATCTGGACGGTGTCTCCCCGGCTTACCGCCCACATCGAATCCCAGGGCGCGCTTGAGGGGAAGAATTCCCGCGAAGAACCTTCACCCTCGGTCACCGATACAAGCGTATCGCCTCCGACGACTCCCCCAATCCAAATCCCCCCGCTGACAAGATGCTCTTCGAAACTCCCCACAGGGTACTCGCAGTTGATTAAGCCGGGGTATGAAAACATACCATCGTTCACGGCATTGAGTGCTCCTACGTTCGTGGTGACTTGGCGAACCTTGCCGACATTGTGCAGCTTCCAACTAAGTGTGGCCTGCTGCGCGTAAGCAGCGCGTAACCCAAGTGCATTAATGGCGATAAAAAGCAAACAGGTATTGCTGATCCGAAGCTTCATACCCGATCACCAGTCAACTCTGAATCCCACTTTTGCAGTCCGGCCACTTGATCGTTGCCTTGGATCCATAATCCGGTACATCTCGTACCAATCGTAGAACTTGTTGGTGGGAGCAACCAAATCTCCGTACCGGAACGGCTTCCCGGTTGCTGAATTGAAGCCATAGTCGATCTGAATGTTCTTTTGATCGAACAAATTGAAAATGTCCATGACCAACGAAAGCCTGACGCCGCCGAAGCGGAAGCTCTTGATAAACCTTAAATCTGTTGAGGAGGTAATTGGTCCCCGCGCGGTGTTTTCCTTCACCTGGGCCTCGGCGGGATCCAGAGTAAACGGTGTGTACGGCTGACCGGTCGAGAATCGTGAGAGGATCGTGAGATTCCAGTCATCGGGCAGACTGAGCCCGAAGAGATTGATATGCTCGTCCGGCGGTGTAGATAACGTTCCTTGGAAAATGACCTGATTTCTGATGTCCCAGTTGAGACTTCGCTCGCGGATAGGGTTCGGGAAGTCGTTGATGGAACGGATGTAATCATCAAACGCTGACGACGAGTAGCCGTTTGCCCACTGGATAGTGTATGTGAG
>JACQVJ010000019.1 GCA_016209805.1 Ignavibacteriota bacterium | reverse complement strand
ACTTTCCTTCTATCGTGAAGCGGACATCTTCGTACACTTCTGTACCACTCAACCGGATGGCGACAAGGAGGGGATACCTGGTGTGGTGGTAGAAGCGATGGCCTCCGGTCTTCCTGTGATTTCAACCTATCATGCAGGCATACCCGAGACGATAACAGATGGAGAAGATGGGATCCTGTTGCAGGAGGATGACCTTGACGGTCTCGTGCGCTCATTGGATGTGCTTTGTGGTGATGCCGAGCTAAGGATGAGGCTTGGGAAGGCCGGTGCGCAGCATGCTCTCAAGGATCTCAATCTGAACGTAAAAACCCGGAATCTGGAGATGATTTATGATTCTCTTCTACCAGAATTTGTCTCTGAGAAGGCTCGCAGCATATGATTGGGCTCTTGAAAGAATCATATGAAAAGCTCTACTCGCTCCTTCCTCAGCGAGCGAAAGTGATGGCTTCCGAACTCGTGTTCAAGCTCTCCGGGAAGCCGTATGTGTATCATGATAAGATCCTCCATCCTCCTAACGGTCTTGGCCGTGGTGTTGTTTCCTTTTCAATAGATTTTGAGTTGGCGTGGGCGTGGCAATATGCCCGGAACCAGAGTAAGGATTGTGAGAAAATTGCACTGCATGAGCGCGAACAGGTTCCTCGGCTTCTCGCCAAGTTTGATGAGTACGGTATCGGTGCGACGTGGGCGACGGTGGGACACTTGTTCCTTGAGAAGTGTGAGCGTGGATGGGATGGGCTTGCTCATTCTGACATGCGCCGACTTCAACACTTCGAGAATGAGTATTGGAAGTTCTCGTCAGGAGATTGGTTCCAACATGATCCATGTAGCAGTGTGGATCGCGATCCGGCGTGGTACGCGCCCGATCTGATTGAACAAATTCTCGCCTCCAAGGCAGGGCATGAAATCGGTTGCCATAGCTTTTCGCATTCGGCCTTTGGTGTCCCCTGTTCGTCAGATGTTGCCGCCTCTGAAATTGACGCGTGCCTCGAGGCCATGAAACCTTTCGGTCTGAGGCCAACGACATGGGTATTCCCCGGTAACATCGAGGGGAACTTTGACACGCTGGCGACAAGGGGGTTCAAAGGCGTCCGCGCGTTTCCCCACTCTTGGGCCGAGGTCAGTCTCCCACTCAAACGGAATGACGACATGTGGGGAATACACGCGTCCACCCCCATTGACCTTGACGGAGGAGGATGGAATCTTGAGGAACGCCTTGCTCGACTGAAGAAGTATGTCGACAGGGCTTCGGCCACGAATCTGTCAACACACATATGGTTTCATCCATCTCTCCCGCGGAGACAGATTGATAGTTTGCTCTTTCCCCTTTTACGGTATTGTGCAGAACTCCGAGAAAAAGGTGCGATCGATATTCTCACGCTCGACGGACTTGTTGATGCGACGGAGGATGCATTGATTCGGGAGGGAAAAGTCTGATGTGTGGGATAGCCGGCATATTCGAGTACGGATCGCAGAAGCCCGTCGACGGAGCATTGCTTCAAAGAATGACAAGGACTCTTGCACATCGAGGCCCCGATGGGGAGGGCGTCCATTTTTCCAGAGACCGCCGCGTCGGGCTTGGCCACAGGCGCCTTTCGATCATCGACTTGCAGACAGGCGGCCAGCCGATGAGCAATGCCGATGGGACGTTGTGGATTACCTACAATGGGGAGATCTACAATTATCGAGAATTGCGCGAAGACCTGAAGTCGAAGGGTTATGTGTTCAAGACAGCCAGTGACACGGAGGTTATCCTGCACGGCTACGAAGAATGGGGAGAACAATGTGTACGGAGATTCAATGGGATTTTCGCCTTTTGCCTGTGGAATGAAAAGAAGCAGTCGCTGTATCTCGCACGAGATCACTTTGGTGTTAAACCGCTGTACTATCATGACAACGGAAAGAAGTTTCTCTTTGCGTCAGAAATCAAATCGTTGTTACAGGACCCCGACGTCTCGCGTGAGATTGACCTGCAAGGACTTCATTTGTGCCTTACCCTGAGGTACACCCCGTCACCGTGGACGCTCTTTGCCGGTGTGCGGAAACTGGGCCCCTCATTCCAAATGGTTGTGGATGAGAACGGTGTTCGCTCCAGCAGCTATGGAGATCCTGCGCCATCGATTGATAGGAGGAAGTCGGAGCGGGAGTGGGTTGAAGAATTGGCGGCGATGTATGTCGGCGCCGTTCACAGACAAATGGTGAGTGATGTTCCCATCGGTCTTTCGTTGAGCAGTGGAGTCGACTCGAACGCACTGCTCGCCCTGATGAGCGCCCGAACCAAACACGTACACACATTCACTGTGGGGTTTGAAGGGAACAATGACAAGAACGATGAAGTGGACGCTGCGCTCAAAGCTGCGGTGTCATTCGACGCAGTCTGTGACTCTCAGATTATCAGCGAGGCCGACTACATTTCGTTCATGGAGTCATACCTGTGGCATCTCGAGGAACCCGTCGGCAACGAATCTGCCGCTGCGTATTACTTTGTAGCAAAGCTTGCACAACCAAAAGTGAAAGTCCTTCTGAGCGGTCAAGGTGCCGATGAACCGTTTGGCGGTTATCCCCGTCATCGTGCGGCCCGGTATGCAAGATACTTTGATTTCTTCCCGAGGCCTTTGGTGCGGCCAATCGGATATGCGTTCACTCCGATGTTTCGTGGAAGGGAGTCGCCCGGACGATTGATTGAATCGGTTTCTCAACGCGACGAGGTGAATCGGTTCCTGAGCATGTACAGCATAACGACGCCACGCATGAGGAATCAACTCTTCAATCCCTGGTATGTCGTCGATAGCGATACCGACATGCTCCATGAGTTTGTTCGGAATCAGCTTGCGCGGGCACCTGAAGGATCGATGCTTGAGAGGATGACCTACATCGACGCCCGCACATCGCTGTCGGACAACCTCCTCATGTGTGGAGACAAGATGGCCATGGCAACCAGCGTTGAGATGCGCGTGCCGTTCCTTGACCTTGAACTGATGAACACAGCAGAGAGGATTCCTGGATCGTTCAAGGTGCAAGGATTCAGGAACAAAGCAATTCACAAACTCGTGTGCGAGCGATGGCTCGCGAAAAAGGTCGTCCATCGCAGAAAAATTGGATTCAACGAGCAAATGGGGAACTGGCTGAAAAAAAAGCTCGAGAAGGTGCTGACGGACCTTGTTGCAGCGCCGGATTCGATCACACAAACATTGCTCAATCCTGAATATGTTGCGCGGTTGCAGCGCGAACACAGCTCCGGCCAATGCGATCACCACCGGTTGTTGTTCCTGCTTTTATCAATAGAGACGTGGCGGAAAGTCTTCCGATGACCCGATCTTCTTACAATGATGTTCGTGTATGCATGGTAGCCTATGCCAACTACTTTACGGATGCACGGATCAAGAACTATGTCGATGCATTGCTTGATGCAGGAGCATGCGTGGATGTTTTTGCGTTGGGGCGAAGAAAGGGAACGCGGAATGACGGAACGCTTTTCATACGGGCTTTGGCATCCAAACACTGGGGTTCCCATCCCGCGGGGTACGTGATTGCCCAGGCCATCTTCATGCTGAAGGTGGTCCTGTTCCTGTGTGCGAGATCGTTCAGGAGGCGATATGACATTATCCACGTCCATAACATGCCGAATATTCTGACGTTGACCGGTCTGCCTTTCAAGTTGTTCGGTACGAAAGTGATTCTTGATATTCATGACACCATGCCGGAAGCGTATGCAACCAAATTCGATTACAGTCTTGACAGCCTTCCTGTCAAACTTCTGAGACTTGAGGAAAACATCGCGGCGCGCTGCTCCGACAGAATCATTGCAACGAATGTACTGCACAAGGACGTGCTTATCAGCCACGGACTCCCGGGAGAAACCATCGACATAATCCTGAACGTCGGAAACGGAAAGATCTTCAAGCCAAAGCCGACCGTCACGAACGGTGCGGAGCTATGGCTTGGCTATCATGGAACCATTGCCAGGAGACTCGGTGTACTTCTGATAGTTGATGCGATGCATCTCCTCAAGGATGTATGTCCTTGTTTGCGATTGTTGTGTATTGGTGAAGGTGATGATCTT
>JACQVJ010000151.1 GCA_016209805.1 Ignavibacteriota bacterium | reverse complement strand
GAGCATGGGTGTCGTGTGTGCAGGCCTTCTGCTATTCTCATTTCTAGCGATCAATTGCATTAACGAACCACTTGCCCCGGTTGCCCCCACCTGGGATACCAATATTACACTTCCTCTTGCGAACAGATTCTATTCGCTCTCGGACATCGTGCGGAAAGATACAAGTCTTCTCCGTGTCGGGGCCGGCAATCAAATCATCTACGCAACGTCAGTGCAGGTGAGTCCAACATACGTTGGCGACATGATGGCTCTGACTCCGAGAGATACAACACTCCAGGTGAAGCTGGGTCCGTTCCACGTCAGCGCCGATCCGGTGCGCACCCCCATCGATATTCCATGGATGCCTCGTGGTGAAACGGTTCCTATTCCCGATACGACGGTGACATTTTCCGACGTGGAGCACACCATACCCGCGTTCCAGGAAGTGGAGTTACAGAGCGGGTCGATCAGCCTCCTCCTGGAAAACAATCTCCCCGTCCCAATGGACGTGACAAATCCAATTCGTCTTTTTGATAGTCAGAACAATATCATTGCAACATTTGTGTTTAATCCTCCAACAATACCTCCCTTCGAATCAAGGATTGCTTTTGATGATCTGAGCGGTAAAATACTGGACAACCGACTCAGGGTATCGGATCTCCGGTTCCACACTCCGGGGAGTGCTACGCCGGTTCAGATCCCTGAGGGTGAGCTTTTCATTGCAACACTCTGGACAAGTGATCTGCTGGCCCGGCGCGCTGTCCTTGCAGAGATTCCTGCACAGAACCTGATAGACAATGACACAACGCTTCTTCGCCTGGATGATTCGACAATAGTCAGGGAACTCAGGCTGAAGTCCGGAAGCCTCAACCTTTCACTGACAAACAGAGTTGGTCTGAATATGCTCTTCAAGTTCAGATTCAGTGAGCTCTATCGGCGTGTCGGAGGATCGTACGTTCCATATGAGGACAGTCTGTTCCTGGCCGCAAACGGATCAGGATCTCATGTCATCGAATTGGCGAACGCGAGAATCCGATCTTTGAATGGCGACCTGTTGCAATCCCTTCAGGTCTTTGGCAGTGTTATTCTGCCGAACGGCTCCGGGCAGCCTGTGACAGTGAATGACACCGACAAGGTGTTGATGGATGTAACGCCGGGGGTACCTCTTGTAGCCGACTCAGCAGTTGGTGTCATCAGGCCGACGTGGGTCGATGTGAATACCACGTTTGCCGTTGACTTCGGAAACCTCCCGACGAGGTTCTCCGGGCAATTTAACATCCCTACATCTTCATTGGGATTGCAGACACTTACGGATTTCGGCTTCCCTGCTGACTTATATATAAGACTTGGTGCCAGAAGAAACGCCGCAGGCGACTCGGTATACATCACAGTTCCGGCGAGTGAGCGCAGAGTACAGCCGGGGGTGGATCACGTGTCGTTCGATGGATCGCAGGTCGGGCAGTTTCTCAGCCAGGTTTCCGGCAGGCTCCCCGATTCGCTCTGTGTCGTCGGAAGGATTCTCGTGAACCCGCATGATGTTTATACTCCTACGCCGGCTGGTGTCGGTACCGTCGGACGAAACAGCTCCTGGAAAGGGACAGTGGATGTGCAGATCCCGATGAATCTCGGAATCGTCGATGGCATGTACGCGGATACTCTTGTGATTGGTGACTCAACCGGAGATGGACACAAAGATTTTGATTTCGATAAGTCGAGAATGGATGACATCAACTACGGCAAGATGTACATCGAGGTCGAGAATGGGATGCCGATACAGTTGACGATCAACCTGCGCCTGCTCGACAGATCGCGGCAGGGGTTGCTCCTTCTCCCGCAGTCCGGACAAGGAATCAACGTCACGGCCGCCCGCGTCGATGCCGAAGGCAATGTAACCGCTCCTTCGGGAAAATCGACTGTGATTGAGCTGAATCGCCAGGAAGTTCAGCAGTTCAATCCGGCGGAGTTTCTATCGTATTCCGTCGCGTTAGTGACAACTCCCGGCAGTCCGGCAGTTCGCTTTAAGACAACGGATTATATTCGCATCAGAATCTGGTCAAGTTTATCATATCGGGTGAAATAATGAGAAGTGTTGTGAATCGTGGGGTTGGTGCTCTTGTGGTGCTTCTTTCAATCTGTCAAATTGTTCTTGCGGGGGGGGACCGCGCGAACGTGCGAGGGATGGGAATGGCAAGAACCTACATTGCTGCTTCGCGCGGTCTTGATGCAGTTGGTATCAATCCTGCAAATCTTGCCCTGCCGGACGACGGGAGTGCCACTCTCAGCATTCTGCCGCTTGGAGTTCATATAGGGAGTAACTTCCTTAATTACGATCTGTACTCGACGTATTTCACCGGAGTCGAAACCGATAGCGGTCGGGTGGGAAGATACTTGGACGAAAGCGACAAGCGTCGCATCCTTGATGCCTTTAGTTCAGAAGTAGGTGATGTGTCGATGACTGTAGGAGCAAGACTCATCGGCCTTTCTGTGGAGCTTGGAGAGATTGGAGCGTTCGCTCTGACTGTTACTGACGAGCTTGCGGGATCGGCGAGCCTCCCAAAAGAATTCGTGGAGTTCAGCCTGTACGGCAACCCGCCCGGTTCAACGTACGACTTTTCCAACGTGAATGTGAAAGCATCATGGCTGCGTGCATACGAGCTCTCGTTTGGCACCGCATTGCCGAAGCCGGGATTCCTTGAGTGGCTCTCAGGTGGGTTCGGTGTGAAGCTTGTCCACGGGTTTGGTTATTATGAGATTCAGAGGTTCAACACAACACTCACAACGTCCGAGAATGGAACACTGATTGGCAGAGTGGATTATCTCTCCCGCAATGCAGGCGTAGATCCTTCCGATGACGCGGTCATGGCATATGGACTCTTCTGGAACCCTGTTGGCAGTGGCTATGGAGTTGATCTTGGCATCGGTGCGGGGATCACGAAGTTCCTGTCAGTCGGAATTGCTGTGACAGACATCGGTTCCATTGAATGGACGAAACATACTGAGATAACGTATACGGATACTACGCTCATCATTGACGATCCAGCCGTCGTCCAGCAACAGAATGCGATCGATGAAGTTTTAAAGGGGAAGAAGAAGTCCAGTGCGTCCTTCGCTTCGTCTCTTCCAACAACGCTGCGGGTTGGTTTGGCGCTTGAGTTTCAGCATGTGCCTGCATTCAAAAACATGCCCGGTCAAATGTTACTGGCGCTCGATTATAATCAGGGAATGGTGGATGCGCCCGGTGAGACCACAAATCCTCGCATCTCTTTGGGCGTTGAATACAAGCCATGGCGATGGCTTCCCATCAGGACGGGGGTATCATTCGGAGGAACGGACCGTATGAATGTTGCATTTGGATTTGGATTCCGTCTCGGTTTCTTCGACCTCGACCTTGCCTCAGAGAATGTCAACTGGCTCTTTCAACCGAACGACTTCGCGTATGGTTCGGTGGCCCTGGGAACACGCTTCAGATTTTAGATGCGGGTCGTCACCACACGCGGTCGGGTCTCTTCTCAAGAGGACCCGACCTTTTTGTCTGTGGCCTGACTGGCGGCTTGGATTCGTCTCTCCGAAATTTTGTATTTCCCCGGGCAATCGGATATATTCCTCACGATGGAGCCGAGGTTAGATCGCCGAGAATGCGTTCAGGATTTGAGTTTCGGTTCAAACTCACCTGGATGCCTGTTGTTGCTTTTCCTCCAGCCAACCTCTATATTCTTGAGGTAGTTGAACTTCCTTTTTTATCACTCCAAAGACATACTCTTGTCATCAGAAATACGCATTCAGATCACCCGCGTCGACGGATCAGGCGATGATATTCCTCTCCCCGCATATGCCACTATTCACTCGGCAGGTATGGATATCCGTGCAGCGGTGGAGGGCGAGTGTGTGTTGAAGGCTGGAGAGACCGCTCTCATCCCAAGTGGCTTTGCGATTGCACTCCCTCCGGGGTACGAAGCACAGGTTCGACCGCGTAGCGGTCTCGCAATCAAGCACAAGGTTGGGATCCTTAACTCTCCTGGAACGATTGACTCGGACTACAGGGGAGAAGTGAAGGTCATCCTCACGAACTTCAGCAATGAAGACTTTGTCATCAAGCGGGGTGAACGAATCGCGCAGCTTGTCATCGCCTCCTATGTGCGTGTCCGGTGGGAAGAACAAGTCTCACTCGATGAGACGGAACGCGGCGAAGGCGGCTTCGGTCATACCGGCAGATAGCCTTCTGACCATCCATTCTCCAAATGGCCAAACGACCATCAAGGAAACGAGTGCTCGACGCCATCACGTCGGCAGGTGAACAGACTCCCAGTCGAACTGTCCCCGAAATGGTGATCATTGTGACGGCGCTGGTCATCCTCGTTGCATTAGGGTATAGCGTCTATCCCATCATCTCTCCGTTTGTTCTCGTCGGTGGTCTTGTCTATTTGCTGTATCCATTGCGGGAGCAGCAGCTTGCCGGGAGAATGATGTGGTTGTCGATTTTCATCTTCCTGATCTGGTTCTTCTATTCAATCCTCGGACTGCTCGTTCCGTTCATCATCGCATTCTTGATTTCATACCTCCTCAACCCGGTCGTTACCCGTCTCGAAGCCCGTGGGGTTCCGCGCTGGGCATCTTCCCTTGCCGCAGTATTGGCCATGATCGGTATTGTTGTGGGCGTACTGCTGTTCATCCTCCCGATAGCGATGCAGCAGTTCCAGGGGATTCTATCCGGCATAGGCAACATTGCAGAAGACATCTCCGAGATGCTGAAGACCGGTTCAATCTTCGAAGCGCTGGCGCGTTACGGTGTGCCTGTGGAGCGCGCACAGGAATTTATCAGCCATCAGGTAACTCCCCGGCTTGAGAATGTCCTGACGAATCTCTTTGAAGGAGCGTTCGGATTTGTGACGGGACTTTCTTCCGTGATCCTGCATGTGATCAATGCAATCATCATTCCGTTCCTCGTGTTCTACATCCTGATGGATTTTCGCGATATATTGGTGACGATTGGCGGACTTGTCCCGCTGAGGAGGCAGGAGCGTGTCTTCGAGATTGCATCGAAGGTGGACAAACTCATGGGGAAATACCTGCGTGGTGCGATCACTGTCGCTCTGATCCAAGCAACGATTTCTGCAACTGCACTCTGGCTCATCGGTGTCAGGTTTGCACTTGTTCTCGGTCTCATGACGGGAATGCTGAATTTCATCCCCTACGTCGGCTTGATAACAAGTCTCATCGTTTCTTGTATCGTGGCTCTGTTCAGTGACGATCCCGTCACGCCAAAGGTCATCGCGGTGGTCGTTCTATATCTCTCACAAAAGTTACTTGAGGCAACTGTTCTCGCTCCAAAAATCATCGGCACACAGGTCGGGCTGCATCCCGTGCTCCTGATTCTTTGCCTCCTTGTCTTCGGGTACTTCCTCGGCTTCGTCGGTCTTCTGATTGCCGTCCCTGCAACGGCATTGCTTATGGCGGGAGTGAAGGAATGGGAATTGAAGCGCGCTGCGCCTGAAGTAGCGAATGAAAGGATGTAAATGTCCGGCGTGCTGTACCTGGTTGCAAGTCCCATTGGCAACTTCGAGGATATGACCTTCCGCGCGATAGCGGTTCTGAAATCGGTCGATCTTGTTGTCTATGAGGAGCGACGCGAAGGTGAGAGACTCCTGCGGCATTTCCAGATTGAAAAACCGGTTGAGTCACTGAACGAACACAACGAGGCAGCTGCATCCCACAATGTGCTTGCATATTTACTCTCCGGTAGATCAGTAGCGCTCGTCTCTGACTGCGGCACCCCTGTCTTCTCCGATCCCGGGCAACTTCTTGTTCGGAAGGCCATCGACAATAACATCAGGATAATACCCATCCCCGGTGCATCGTCTCTGATGCCGGCGCTCACGGTTTCCGGGTTTTCCATCGAGCAGTTCCTGTTTTACGGCTGGCTCTCTCCAAAGAAAGAGCGGAGGCGTGCAGAGCTTCGTCAGTTAATGCAGGAACGGCGAACCATTGTATTGATGGACACTCCTTATCGTCTGGTTCCTTTGTTGCGCGATCTGTCCGAAACTTTCGGCACGAGCCGCCGCGTGTGTATCGCATTCGATCTAACACTACCGGACGAGCAGATGTTCTACGGCACCGCTGAAGAGTTGTACAGGCAATTCTCACAGAAGGAGAGGAAAGGAGAGTTTGTGATTGTAATTGAGGGGAAGGGTCGAGACACAAGAAATTAGATTTGTGGATTCCTCCCATGCAGTTTTCCTGTTGATGCTGTATCAGAGCGCAGGTTTAGGTGCATGTTATTGCAATTCAACATGTGTTTGGGTATATTTTTTCGGAAACCGTCATCAAGGAACCTTTAATGACAATCAAAGACATTCAGCCGCAGACTGTCAGGGCCCACGAGTTGTACGGTGATTTTTGGTTCAACTCCGACCCTGTCCCAATTTCGGCTTTGCGCGGTCAGGTTATCTTGATTGATTTTTGGGATTACACATGCGTCAATTGCCTGCGCACCCTGCCATACATCAAGGAGTGGTACAGGAAGTACTCTCCTCATGGACTCGTTGTGGTTGGAGTCCATACGCCGAGGTTTCCCTTTGGCAGGAATCCGAAAAACGTGGAACGGGCGATACAACAGCACGGCATTGCGTACCCCGTTGTGACGGACAATGAGTATCTTATTGCAGCGAATTACTCCAGTCGGTTCTGGCCTGATTTATACCTGATCGACAAGAACGGTTTCATCCGATATCAGAACTCGGGAGAAGGTAATTACGGTGCAACCGAACATGTGATCCAAACCCTGTTGTATGATGCCGGGGTCGGTGAAGAGTTGCCGTTAGCCATGGAGCCGATTCGAGAAGAGGATAAACCGGGCGCTGTCTGCTACCGTGCCACGCCCGAGTTGTTCGCGGGTTACCTGCGTGGCAGCATCGGCAACGTGGAGGGATATAGTCCTGAATCGGTGATTGATTATCGGGATCCGAAAGTGTACCTCGATGGAAGATTCTATGCGGAAGGCAGCTGGATGAACGATAAGAACTCCCTTCGTTTGAATGAGGAGGCGGGGCGGGAAGGGCAGGTCATTGTTGACTACCGGGCAGTCGAGGTTAACGCTGTGATCAAACCGGAGGTGGAAAAGGAGTTCGAAGTAACGGTCATTCAGGACGATAGCTTTCTCACCACTGAAAACAAAGGAGCCGACGTCCAGCTGGCTGGTGATGGTCGCAGTTTCATCGTTATCAACGAAGCAAGAGTGTTCCACCTTGTGAGAAACAAGGAGTTCGGTGAACACATCTTGCGACTGACGACGCGGAGTAACAGTTTTGCCCTGTACTCATTCACGTTTCTCTCGTGCGTTATTCCGGAACTTATTTCCAACAATTGATCATAAACATGAGTAGTTGTCTGCACGGCGGGCAGAAGGCTCGCCGTTGTTGTTTGTTCTCCGGTGACGAGAATGGTTGACGTGACATCCCGAAAGGCGATGGGTGTTCTGTTTGGTGGCGCGATTGGCGTTACACTGCTGGTGCAGGTCTATCTATGGCAGCACATCGCGGACGATGCCTTTATCACATTTCGATACGCGGAACGGTTGGTTGCAGGATTTGGGCTGACCTTCAACGATGGGGAGCGTGTGGAGGGTTTTTCTAATCCGTCGTGGACCGTTCTTCTTGCAGTGCTGAAGTTCGTTACTTCGATTTCTGTCCCCGATGTTGCCCGCGGTCTCGGACTTCTGAGCAGCGTGCTGACACTGTATGTGGTTGTTGCGATTGTGAGGTCGCTAGATAAGGGGATTTCAATCCACGTTCTCTCGGTAGCCCTGATGCTCATAGTAGCAAGCCCCGGTTTCCATGTGTACGCCACTGCAGGTCTCGAAGGCCCGCTTTTAGGTCTGCTCCTTGTTGTGGCCGTGCTGCAAACGTTGAAAGGGGACACGCATGGGGCCGCAACTGCGTTGGGCCTTGCGGCAATCACAAGGCCCGAAGGACTGTTGTATGGCCTGTTGTGGCTCTTCACGATCGGCAATCGCCGCAAAAGTCTTGTTGGGTTAATACGAGGGCGTTCACTTGATATAGCGTTAATTGTATTTCTTCCTGCGATGTGGCTCATATTCAGACTCTGGTATTTCGAGTCCTGGTTGCCGAATGCAGCAATAGCAAAGCCTCCGGGCACGTTTGGCGGCCTGGTGATTCTTCCTTCCTACGTGCAGCCATGGATCATCGCACTGGGTGGGCCAATGATATTGTTGCCATGGTTCTTACTCCATCCGACAAGAAATCCCTCTCAAGTGAAGATCATGTCTGCGTCATTGGGTTTGCTTATTGCTGCCGCTATCTTTCTTTTCTATGCACGAGGAGACTGGATGCCCTTCGGGAGGTTCGTGGTTCCCGTATGGCCTCTTGTTGCAGCGGGCTTTGCTGTGTGGTTTGTTCCGGCCTTTCTGGAGATGCGGGTACGAGGTTTCTTCAGGTATGCCAGGTGGGTTGCGCCCGTTATGTACTTTGCCCTGTTCTCATGTTCGGTCTTCGCCTGGCAGGTGCAAGTACGAAGGTATGTTGCCAACAACGAGATGTACATGCTTATGCGCGGCACTGATCAACTTACCGTTGGCGCCTGGCTTTCCGGCTCAGTCAAGGAAGGGTCAACGGTCGCAATAGCGCGACTGGGTGGCATCGCGTATGCCGCGCCGAGGCTCTTCGTGTGGGATTTGAATGGACTGACCGACAAAGAGGAGGCACTCTTTGTGGCAGACGGAAGACCGGGAGGAGTAAATGCCGATCCCGTGTTGAGTCGCAAGCCAGATGTGCTGGCACTGGTAGATGTTCCGGTGGAGTGGGGGTACAAGAGCGATTCAGAATTGATGGATTGGATAAAGCGGCGCTACACACTCACTCGATCGTTTCCGCAAGGTACTTATGGCGCAGTTGACGTCTGGGTTGCAGACGATAGGATCGAATCCATTCTGAGAAAGGATATGTATCGCGAAGGCGGTTGAAAAGAGATGCTCATGAACAGAACATTTCTCGATGTCCTCAAGGAGAAAATCATAGTCTTCGACGGTGCAATGGGTACGCACCTGCAGGGACAAAATCTGACCGCTGACGATTTCGGGGGCGAGCATCTGAACGGTTGCAACGAGTATCTTGTCATTTCAAAGCCATCGGCAGTCGAGAATGTTCATCGAGACTACCTTGAAGCCGGTGCTGATGTCATTGAGACGAACAGCTTCGGCTCAACGTCCATCGTTCTGGCGGAGTACGGTCTGGCGGATCGCTCGTACGAGTTAAGCTGCAAGGCTGCGCAGATCGCCAAGCGTGTTGCCACCGGGTTTTCCACCGGCGATCATCCGCGGTTTGTTGCCGGGTCCATGGGTCCGACGACCAAGCTTCCGTCGCTCGGTCACATTAAGTTCAGGGATATGGCTGCGGCGTACAAGGAACAGGCGCGGGGTTTGGTCGAAGGTGGGGCTGATCTCCTCTGCATCGAAACCTGTCAGGATATGCTGCAGGCGAAAGCCGCCCTGTGTGGTGTGTTCGAGTATTTTGAGGAAGCGCGGCATCGCGTTCCGGTCATTGCATCCGTCACCGTCGAAACCATGGGGACCCTTCTTCTCGGTACAGAAGTTTCCGCAGCGCTTGTTACGCTGGAGCCCTACGACATTGACATCATTGGCATGAACTGCGCAACGGGTCCTCAGGAAATGTCCGAGCACGTTCGCGTTCTTTCGGCAAGCAGCCCGAAACCGATCTTTGTCATGCCGAACGCGGGCATCCCCGAAAACGTTGGCGGGCATGCGCACTACAAACTCACGCCTGAAGGAATGGTGCAATACCTCTCCCATTTTGTGAAGGATCTCGGCGTGAACGTCGTTGGTGGTTGCTGTGGCACAACAAGGGAGCATATCCGGCAACTGGCGAAGGCAGTCGGAGGATTGTCGCCGAAGGAACGGACATATGATTTCATTCCAAGCGCCTCAAGTTTGTATCAGGCCATGCCACTCCACATCGACCCCCCACCTGTGTTAATAGGCGAGCGAACGAATGCAAATGGCAGCAAGCTCTTCCGTGAGCTGCTTGCGAAGGAGGATTGGGAGGGGATTGT
>JACQVJ010000150.1 GCA_016209805.1 Ignavibacteriota bacterium | reverse complement strand
TGGGCGGCAAGAAAACCGGCAGCGAGTCATTCCTGAGAAAGAGGTGCGACGTTTGGGAATTAAAGAGTCTCGCTACGACAGCATTGGTCTATAAAGGAATCACGCTTCGAAGCAAGTCCACGATGGGGGGCTTGGTGATCACGAAAACAGCAACCAACTTCGAAGAGAGCGCCCCCGTATCGAAGGATCACTTCGCAATCCCAGCGAACATGAAGATTCACGATGCGGGGGATCGAACGGAGATGCTCAAGAAGATGAAGAAAAAAGGGAAAGGGTAGTTGACCCCTGCCCGCCGGCACGCCATCCGCTTCGGGTCCACCAGGGGGACCTTGGTGCACTTGCCGGAAGGTTCTTGCCTTAGCCAACAGCAGGGGGAAACGAATTCGTTCCGCCTGTGTGGAGCCGACTCTTATTCTACCTTCTCGACTTTCGTATATACAAACAGCTTCTGACCTCCCTTTTCAACGGCGTTGCCCGTGAGCTTCACTCGTTCGGCGGCATACTCCACCAATTCTTCGTTTGCCCCTTTCATGCTTGGGGACCTGGCGACAACGACATACACTTTGTCGGTCTTGTTTTCGACAATGCCAACGGGTAAGCCCCCTTTGATGCAATCGATGGCGCACTGCTTGTGCTCTTCACCTCTGCCACCCATCATACCGGTGACGTAGCATTTCGTATCAATGATTTCACCGGTAATGGTGACTTCTTTCATCGCTTTCTTCTCCTGTGCTGTGAGCGTGAAGACGATCGCAAGACCTAACAGTCCTGCTGTCAGGACAACAAAGAACTTCTTCATGGCAGTACCTTTCTTGAATAATGAATGAATGTGTTTGTTAGTGCTGCGTTGCAGCAGCGACACTTCGAGGTACGTGGCGACCGTAAACGACTCCCAGAACCGCACCATAAACCATGTGGCCCATCAGGCTGCCCATGACCATTGCCGCGGGCGCGGGAGTGTCCGAGGCGAACAGGCCGGCACCCATCATGGGATTCACCACGACCTGTGCCATTAGCCACGGCATGAGGCCAAAGAGTAGTCCTTTCACCAATGAAGAACCGGGAAGCCTTCCGGCAAATGCAACGGTATAGGTCACCGCAAGGACAATCCCGATCATGAAATGAGCTCCCCACCCCAGAGCGACCGGCATGCCCATGAACCCCGCCAGCATTCTCCCGATGTTCATCTCAGGCATGCCCATCAACGGAGCCATCACCATCATCATTGTCATTACTGCGGTAGCGAAAAAGCCCGCAATGATGGCTCTGGAAAGACTGAACTGCTTCATACATACCTCCTTACATAATGGAACGTGTGATTGTTATTTAGACATCCTACAGACGAATATGTTTGCTTAATGCCTCTTCCGTGAACTCGCCATAGAAGACAAGCCGGTTGTTGACGTAGGTGGCCGGGCACACCATGACCTTTCGGTTCAAGAACACGTCGGTATCGCGCTCTCTATCAAAGATACTCAAGTGCAGCTTTTGCCTCTTGGCGAACGACGTGACCATCGCAATCACTTTGTTGCATGACGTGCAACCGGGTTCGACAAAAACTTCTATGGTATCAGGCATTCAGGCATCATGAAGTGTAATTCCACAGGTGCAAGAATGCGTGCCTCGTTCTATTGCATTATTTCCTGTTGGTTGCTTTCTGCAGGCTTGCTTACCAAAAAGGTGGAAGATCCACGACCCGTTCTTCATCCATAACAGAGATAAGGAAAGAACCATGACAACGGCGGGGATGAGAGGTGGTTCGGGCTGCAAAGGAAACAGTTTTGGATCATTCACGACTACGTGGACGTATGTCGCGACAGCCATCAGCACAAAGGCCGAGAGTCCAGCAAGTCGAGGCAGAAACCCTAAGATGAAAAGCACGCCGAGGCCAATCTCCGCCGCCGGAACAACCCACATGTTGACCGAGTGAAGCGGAATGCTTGCTGCACTCAATTGACCGGAAAACGCCGCTCGAAGATCGGGAACGGCAAACTTCATAACGCCTGTCGATAGAAAGAGCAGTCCCAGAAGGATACGGATTGCTGTTGCTGTTTTTGTCAGATTCATCGCTTTCATGATATGCTCCAAACCTTATTGTGGCTGATCTCGTTGACGAAAGATACGGAAAAGCACTCCAGAGCACTGTCCGCCAAATGACACGATCAATATGGACGGGGGATGCTGCGACATCGATTCTTCGTACTGCACTCAGCCTATAGCTTGCTCCGCCGAGCGCCCAGCGAGGCGAGAGTCGTTCGTGAAGCGAGCGCAGCACCTCCCTGATATGCGTCATCCAGAGCGTGCGGACGATGGCGCACGTTTGATACTTTGCGCCTTCACCAAAACCAGAAGGGTGTTCCAAATGATGCGGAGCTTCCATACAAGAATGTCTATTAACGTTGGTCTGTGCGCGTTGCTTGTGGCGGTCGCCTTTGCAGACTGTACCGGATAGAAGACGACTGTATCCACAATCCCGAATTCCTCAACTTTTTCACGGAGAATCCGGGGCGTGAGCCCGTGGAAGTCCATGATCACAGCGTGAGCTTGGCCGGTCATCAATACGTATTCGTCTGATGGCACCGAGTTCTTGAGAAGTTTGTGAACAAGAATCACATCCACGCCAAAGAGCTTGTTGAACTGGTTCACACGTTCTGTCGCCACATCTCCGACATGCAGGATCTGTTTTAGCCTGAGACCTTCCACATTTGAGCATGCGTCACATTCACATGCTTTCATTTCAGCGAGTTTTCTCGCTTCGGTACGGAAGCTCGCAAAGAGCCTGAGCATCTGATCCTTGACCTCGATTGCGATTCTGGCTATCTCATCGTCAGATGTCGTTGCATAGAAGAACACGGCGTCTCCTTCCAACTCAGCAACGGTCAGGGGTGGGGCGGACGCGTCTATGAGCGACTTCAACAGACGGACAATAATCTGTCGTGCATGGCTTGACGCCACCGGGCTTTCACGCATGAAATGCGTGTAGCCGCTGATATCGGCCAGGAGAAGGATGGTCTTTGATTTTGTCTTGGATTTCATAAATTCTGGTACAAAGATACGGTAGATG
>JACQVJ010000149.1 GCA_016209805.1 Ignavibacteriota bacterium | reverse complement strand
GCTCTGCACCGGCCAAAAACGTTATCCAACCGATCCTCGTGGGACGTTCTGGATCAGCGATATTCATGACGAGTAGGCTTTCCCCGGCACAAACGAATGCTAGGCTGTCGCGCAGTTGGACATCAGTTGGACCGGAGGTAAGGTATTCTGCGATGACACGAGGGATTGTATCAATGCTGATATCGAGCACTTGAAAAATAGATCCGTTGCCGATATAGGCGTAGTTGCCAGAGACAGCCACTGCTTGGCATGGCCCCCACGCCCAGCGGCCGAGGAGAGTTAATCCAGTGTCCCCTCTCGCGCCTGTGGCGTTTTCATGATGATGCAGGTACATCTCGCGCAACTGTTGCTGATGCGCGAACTGCATCTTCAGGAAAGGAGACTCCTCCACCAACGATTGAGCCGCAGAGATCTGAGATAAAAGGAGCAGGACACCACCGATGAGAACCGAACGGGAGGAGCGGATGGAAGCATGCCAAAGGCGTTTTGTCTGCGGAGTCTGTTCGTATGTATCATTGCACAGCATAGCATTCCTCTTCTGAGCGTCTCCGCGAATCTTACGCGTTGGCGGAAGTTTACCAACCCAGCGGGCAGGAGGAGATCGACAAAAATTGAAAATTCTGGTGCAAAGAGCGGGAGGAGAGAGGGCAGCCGTCCCTTTGGGGCGAGCCTCGTCCCGATGGATCGGGACGGGAAATCAGAGGTCAGAGAACCCAGCTTCTCCTGCCCATCAAATCTCTCTTGCTTGAATGTAGCACCGACATTCGTAATTGTCAAGGGACCACTTCAGAATGGTCGGTCCGTGTCAACCAAGTGTGCAACTCCAAAGGCTTCACTCACGTGGCCGACACGAACCGCGGTGACTCAATAAACCGAAACGTGGGCACTCACTTCATCAACATCATCTTACGTGTTTGTGTGAAGGTGCCCGAAGGGGCTCGCACATCGAGGCGATACAGGTACACGCCGCTCGCAAACCCGGAAGCATTCCATGTCACTTCGTAGCTCCCCTGCTCCATCTCTTCGTTCACCAACGTTGCCGCTTCTCGACCAAGGAGATCATAAATCTTGAGTGACACAAATCCGAAATCTGCAATCCGCAATCCGATATTCGTACTTGGATTGAATGGATTCGGATAGTTCTGACCGAGGCTGAAAATCTCTGGTAGGGCTCCGCTCTCCTCTGCTACCTCAAGTGTGGTTATGTCCGTCGGCGATGTCCAGATCTGATAGATGCCGGATGAGTTGTCCATCCAGACGGGCCAGAGCGTTGTGCCCGACGATGTCATTCCAATATTATCTCCCTGATAACCCTGCCCCAATCCTCCGATTGCCTGAGGCTTGAAGGTGTGATCGCTGATCTGATGATCAGTCCAGGTGTTGCCGCCGTCCACCGAGCGTGCAACGAACACACCTGCCGAGTCGCTCGACGTGTTGCGGTCATCGTAGTAAAGGACGTTCACTCCACCGAAATCATCCACATGGATTGCGGGGAAGTACTGGAACTTGCCGTTGTTCAACGCATCCTGGTTCACCCTGATTCCCGCCGACCACGTTGCGCCTCCATCGGTTGAGCGGTTGAGAATGATATCGGGGTCGGAACCTGCTGGAGCGAGGTTGCGCTGCGTTGTGACAACGTAGATCCAGCCGTTGCGCGATCCTCCGCTCTTGTCAACGTCGATTCTCGGCAGTCCATTGACGCGTATATTTCCTTTCGTTGGGAACGTACCGGCAATGCCATTCATGTCGAACACATTCTCGCGCACAGTCCATGTCGCCCCGCCGTTGCTCGATGATGCAAATCCTACAAAGTCCTCAGTGAACGGCGAGACGTTGATGACCGCGGCCCAACAGACGTTCACGACGCCGTTGGGCCCCATGGCAACCTCACCCCCTTGACCACGCTGTGACGGCGCGTTGATCTGTACAGGCGCGCTCCAACCGGTCCCGCCATTATCGGTGTAGGCGAAGAACACCGGATAGGGCGATGCAAACCGCACCCACACGGCGTATGAGCGTCCGTAGAAACTGCTGGCCGGATTCCCATCCGACGTAAGCGTCGCGCGGTCCTGATCGTTCGTCGCGATCGTCAGCTGCGTCGACCAGTTCCGTCCGTAATCAGTTGAGAAGTGAGAATAGAGACCGGGAGTGAGTCGGCCGAGACGGATCAGGAGGAAGATGCCGTTCTTGTCTATCGTGATACCTGGGTCACCACCATGAAACGTAATTGGTGGACCATTACAGGTGTCACTCCCAAACCATGTCAAACCAGAGTTCGTCGTGGCGTAACACCCCTCACTTATGAAACCCGTGTTCAGGTTTATTGTGTTCGCACTTGCGAACAGAATTGCAGGGTTGTGCGGATGACGGACAATGAATGTCTCGGTTTGGGTAACGTTACTTGGATAGATCCGGTAGTTCTGTCCCACCGTGACAATCCTGGTTCTCTTCTGTTCTGATTCATTGTTCGAGGTGGATACGACTCCGGGCAAGAACATAATACCCGCAATCGCTCCTCCACCGAGGAGAAGAATGGCCTTGCGCATTTGTGATCCCTCGCGTTGATGAAGTGAACTACCACCGCCAAAGACAGTGGCTTGTGAATACAGCAGAAGCAGATCCCTTGAGGTCAGACAAAATGTAGCGAAGCTGTGCGAAAAGAACTTCTGTCTTCGACATTCCTTGTTCGATATTTATTATTCAGAGGGAATATCCAACATCGAACAAGAAATAATGAATGATGAACGACTTTTGTTCTGCCTCATCATGTTGTTGTCGGATCTGGAGATCCGATCTACAATTCAATCCTCCTTTTAGGCAGTGGGTTTCTGCTTCGCACTAAACAATCGGTCACCGGTTGGCTACTCAAACACATACCCTAACCGGAGACTTGCGAAATAGTGCCTCGGCTCGCCGGCTTCGTAGAACTCCTTTTGTGTGGAGTTGATATTGATGAAGGCGACGTATCGCCTGTCGAAGATGTTGTTGATGCCGCCTGACACTAACACATTGACATGGTCAAACACGAGATCCAGACCGATCGTCGTGTTCACGATCTGGTAACCGCCTGACTTCTCCGAGTTCTGATCGTCGGTGTACATCCCACTCACGTTCAGATACTGCCCTTTCAGAAACCCCGTCAGCCGTTCGACGAACTGATGCGCATACGACAGAGCAAGCGAGAGGTTGTGTTTCGGGACGCTCGGCACAATGTTGCCGGAAAAATCCGAGTCGATTGTTGCTCCACTGTTGTTGATGACGCGGGCAATATACTGATCGTACTTGAAGTCGGAATACGTATACGATCCTTTGAAGCGAAGTCCCTGCGCGATCTCCACATCAGCTCCTAATTCCAATCCTCGACGGTTGGTCTTGCCGGAGTTTCTGAAAAACACTCTTCCGAACTCTTCGAACGGCACGATCTCATCGTTGATGAGCATGTTGAAAAAAGTCGCCTCGAAGTAGAAGGAGTTGATGATGACAGATTCCAGATCTGTAATGGTTCCTTTCACGCCAAGCTCGAAGTTGTTCGACTTCTGTGGATGAAGGTCGGGATTCAACAACTGGAACGGCTTGGAGCTCGTTCCATAGTTGTCAAGCTCGTTGCCGGCCGGAGAATCGAAGCTGATGCCGTAGGATGTATACGCGGCAATCGTTGGCGTAAGCTTGTAGTTGAGCGCCGCCTTCGGCGTGAACTCCTCGAAGCGCCGTAATGCATTGCGCACTTCGAGCAGCTGATCCCTGCTGTTGAAGACCACCTTGTCGTATCGTCCCGTCAGGAGAAGGTTGAGCTTCTGACTCACAAGAGTGAATGAGTTCTGAAAATAGAAACCGACATTACTGATCGCCTCATTGGCAAGTCCTTGCAGCAAGTCGCCCTTCTTCCCGGCGATGTTATCGTACTCTTCAATCGGGCCGCTCTGATAGAGGAGGTCGCTGCCGACAGAGAACTCGTTTGCCTGACCGAAGAGTGAGCCTCTGTATGTGTAACGTGTGCTCGCACCAATGCCATTGCGACTAATAATTCGATAATTCCCCGCGGTCCGCTCGAAGTACTTCATCGTCCCATAACCAGTAATATCAATCTCGTGCATCCGGTCATCGTCGAAGAAACCATTGTAGCGCAACCCCACGCGTCCTTTTGTGGTGATGCGTTTGGCGTCGCGGCCGGCGTCACGCTCATTTACCTGAAACGGATCCTTATCGAATTGTTCGCGTGTCAGCGAGCCGGGGAGTCGGATCAACCCATCCACAAAATATCCGTACACAAAGAACTTCGAGTATTCGGTGGGTGCGGTTTCTAACACGGTGTTCAGGATGTGCCAGTAGTCCTCACTATGCGCACGGTACCCCTTGGCGTGATGGTAGCTGTATGTTGTGAGGAAGCCGTAGTTCTCTGTTCGGATACCCGTCTTGAAGCCATTGACGCGCAGGTCGAAGGAGCCTCCTTCGTTGAAACTGGTGAAGAACGACTTGATGAACTTGTTGTCGTTGATGAAATTGATCACGCCGCCGGGGGCGTTGGTGTAAAGTGACGATGAGTTTCCCTTCACAATCTCAATCGAGCCGACGGAATTGAAGTCGATGGCTTCGATCCTCGTTTGGCCGTCCGGTTCCGACTCGGGGATCCCGTCGAGCAGGATACGGACGCCGCGGATGCCCGAGTTCGAGCGGCTGCCGAACCCGCGGATCGAAATCCGCACGTCGTGATTCCCGTATCTCGATTGCAGGAAAAGTCCCGGCACGCTCGACAGGACGTCACCAACGGAGACCTTCCGATCGAACTTGTAATCCACATTGTCGATCCGCTGGACAGAATATGGAATGTCGATGATCTTCTTCAGTGTCCTCGTTCCGGTGACGATCACCTCATCGATGAGATATGATTTGATGGTGTCGGCTTCTGTGTCAGTTTCCGTTTGGGCGACTCCTCCCATCGGGTTGAGGCAGAGTGTCGCGAACACCACCATGAATATGTGAAATAATCCCTTCATGGTGTGATTTCCTTGTTGTTCAACTATAGAAGGACGCTTCTTGTGCCTCCGCTCAAAGCGCGAGCGAGCAGCCGCGGCTGCTGGGCGAGGCACATGACAATAGAAGATCAAACCACGCGGGGTGGTGGTGTCGGGACGTCGACCGTACGTGAAAAGTAGGTAAGTTCCTTTGGAGAGAGCCGCGCCACGCACTCAAGATGGGCGGTGGTCGAGTTCAGCGGCGGTGTGAATTGATCCTTACAGGTATCTCTTGAGATGTCTTTAGCACTCTTGCCTTGCTGACCATGTGAGTTGATGTGGTTGCGCACATGCTCGTCGAGGTTCTCGAAGAGTTTCTCCTCCTGCACGTCGTTGATGCAGAAGTAATACGTTGTATCGCTGGAAACTTGCTGGCGGACGATATCAAAGAGCTTCCCATTCAGTCGGAACTCGTGGTCCTCAATCCAGTCGAGGATGTACTCCTCGCCTTCCTTTACTGCAATAACGATGAGCTCGTCGGCAGGCACGCTCGCTTTGATCACCTGCTTGATTTCTTGCTTCACCCGATACTGCAGGACCCCAAACACCGCCAGATATCCGACGATATTGTAGAGGTACACGGCAAGAAATATGAGAGCGAATCCTTTCTTCACGATGGCGGAAGGTCGAGCTGTTGGGAACGAATTTTCTGCTGGTGAAAACATACAGATTCTTTTCAGCAATTGCAATCATCAAGCGCTGACTTCGCCGTCTCTCATTCCCCTAACGAGAAAGCTTTTTGGTATTCCGCTGCACATGTGTTATCTTCTGTGTGCCAACGGTCTTCGCAAGTTGAACGCTATCATCTATTTTTCGAATAACCTTTGCTCCTGCTGATGAAACAACGCCGCTCCGTAACGTGCGTTGGCGAAGCACTGATAGACCTTGTGTCAACTGAGAACAACATGACTCTTGTTGATGCGGGCGGCTTCGTGAAAGCTGTCGGTGGAGAGGCGGCGAACGTTGCGGTTGGGTTGGCGAGGCTGGGAACTCGTGTCTACTTTGTCGGCAAGGTGGGACGAGATCCCTTCGGAAGGTTCTTAGTAAGGGAGTTGCGGAAGGAGGGAGTGGACACGCGCGGTATGCGCTATGATGAGAAGTGCAGGACGCGACTTGCGTTTGTCTCATTGGGGAGATCAGGCGATCGGGGGTTCGAATTCTGGGAGAGGCATCCGGCAGGCGAACAGCTCCGATACTCGGATGTGAACGTTGGAAGAATTGCACGCTCAACAATCGTGAACATCGCTCCCTTGCTCCTGAAGAACGACCCGGCCAGGACTTCTGCTTTTCGGATTGCGCGAGAAGTCCGACGGCTCGGCAGCCACGTGGCATTCGATGCAAACGTGCGTATGGCCTTGTGGAACTCTCCCGAAGAGGCGAAACGCACCTTGCTGAAGATGGTGGGGTTGAGCACTATTCTGCGATTGAATGAGGAGGAGGCAAAGTTTCTCACTGGGAGAAGAGATCTCGAATCCGCAGGCCGGTTGCTTCTCTCGAAGGGTCCACACCTTGTAGTTATCACACGGGGCGAACGAGGGAGTTATTTCCAAACTTCGAATTGCTCCGGACATGTGAGAGGCTTCAAGGTGAAAGCCGTTGACACCACAGGCTGCGGCGATGGATTCTTTGCAGCAGTGCTCCACTGGTTGGCCGCCGACTCTCGACCACTTGATGACTTCTTAGCCGACGACTTTGCTGCGATGTGTGCCTACGCGAACGCAGTCGGTGCGCTGACTTCTCTTGCTCGCGGCGGTGCTGCCGCAATGCCCTCTTCAAAAGAGGTGGAGAGCTTTTTGAAGAATAAGAGAATGAAGGATGTTCTCACATATAAGTCGAACACAGAGCGGAGCGTAAAGCATGGAACCGAAAAAGCATGATGTGAGGAATTCCTCCGAGGACGTCGGCGCCGCTTACGTTGCCTACTGCCGTCGTCGATTACTGAGCGAGTATCTGCCGAGAATCCGGAGATGTGTGGATGAGGTCACCGAAGAGGACTTCTGGTGGCGGGAACATGAGACCGACAATAGCATCGGCAATCTGTTGCTGCACCTTTCCGGGAATGTTCGTCAATGGATCATAGCAGGCATTGGTGGGGCAGCGGACGTGCGTGAGCGCGACCGGGAGTTTTCGGAGCGAGCAAGGATTCCCAAGAACGATGTCCTTATGAAATTCGAAGAGACACTGGATGAAGCGGACAAGGTTCTCGAAACGTTCGATCCGTCCAGAATGCTTGAACTTAGACATATCCAGAAGTGGGATGTCACCTGCCTCGATGCGATCTCTCACGTCGTCGAGCATGTTGCCCAGCATATGGGACAGATCATTTACATTACAAAGCAAAGGAAAGGTGTTGATCTGAAGTTCTATGATTTATGATTAGGGGAGACGTGTTCTTCTTTCCTGCCATCAACATTACTGTCTCGGGCGGGCGAAGGCAGTATCCCACGCGGAAAGCGCGGGCTTGGGATACAGATTCACATCGACCAGACCGAGGTACGCGAACAATGGAAGGATTGAACCGGGCGGCGGCGGATGTGCAACAAGATCGAGGTCTGTGAATGTGAGTTGGTCATGTACAACAAGTGATTCGGGAAAAACGCCGGCCAGCAGTGAGTCCCACGGAAGTTCGAAGCTCATGATGGCCGCCTCGGCTCGCAATGACCACATATCGATGGCGGCGATTGCAAGCGGCAAGTCTGCACTGGGAGGAATCCCGGAGAATCCCATGCGATACGTCCGTGGCCGGGTGACGGCAGGAGCAAGCGTTCCGTCATTCTTGCAACCGTGCGAGCACAACGCCAGCAAGAGAATGACGAGCGCGCGACATGAACACCAGCCGACACACCGAACCAATGACTTATTCGCCCCTGGAGTCCAAAAGATCATCGTGTTGCATGACAGGAATCTGTTTGCGCCGAATCTAACTAATTACCAGCGGAGACACAAGAACGCGAGTTTTCACTTGACTACCGAGGAAAGAAGTTTTATAGTCAGACTGGTCCGACTGCAGTAGCGGTGAGCGATTGTGAGCGATATCGAGTATCACCGCGACAACTCTCTCATCACCGTACCTGAAGCCCCATGACCGAACTGAACATCCCGCTCGAAATCTATCCATTCTTTCTGCTTGTTGCATTCTTGTACTCCAGTGTCGGACACGGCGGTGCATCGGGGTACCTGGCAATCTTTGCGCTGTTTGGCGTCACCTCTCCAGCGATCGCACCGATTGCACTGGCACTGAATATTGTCGTTGCTTCAACAAGCTGTTTCAATTATTATAGAGGCGGATATTTTTCGTTAGAGCTTCTGCTGCCGTTCATTGTTTCTTCCGTGCCCGCGGCGTTCCTCGGCGGATTCGTTTCCATTCCACAGATGGTGTTTTCGGTTCTTCTTGGAATAGCGCTGCTTCTTGCGGCAGTACGGATCGCGTTTCTCACAAGGACAGTGGGAGAAGTCTCACATCCGGCTCGCAGGACGTTATGGTTCTGGGGACTGACGATTGGAGCGACACTTGGTTTGGTTTCGGGAATGGTCGGAATCGGAGGGGGCGTCTTCTTGAGTCCGTTATTGCTCCTCCTGCGATGGGCGGATGTCAAGCGAACCGCAGCCACCTCTGCAGCGTTTATCGTCCTGAATTCCGTTAGCGGACTGTCAGGACATATTGCCCGGTCGAACTTCGATGCAGGGAGTGCGCTTCCGCTTGCCGTTGTGGTGATTGTAGGAGGCTATGCCGGATCGCGTTTGGGTGCGCACAACTTTCCTGCGCGGGCTCTGCAAGGCCTGCTCGCGATTGTACTCGTGCTGGCCTGTGTGAAGCTGATCGGCAAAATGCTGTTGATGTAGTATATTCGAATGATGATACGGTGAATCAATCTTTCTCGCCTCACGTATGGAAATGAAAATCGTTTGTGCTACGCATGACTTACAAAGGAGCCAAATATCATGAATAGAAACCACTCAGCCTATTGGATACTCGTGATGTGTTTGTTTGCAACTCTTGCGGTTCGTTCGGACCTTCGTGCTTCGCTCGGTGGTGGGGAGGATTCGGTTCTCGTTCCGTTGAAGCCAGATCAACGTGAAATTCCGTACGATGAGTACGTACCGGTGTCGCGAGAGACGCTTCCAACCTCACCGGCGTTCAAGTTTTCGTCACCCTCATTCTTTGCCGTGCAGGTGAATGTAAATGACTCAGGCCGGAACATCGTTGGCGATGCGGCGAACGAACCTTCCATTGCCGTCGATCCGCTCAACCCCTCGCGGATGGCGATCGGCTGGCGGCAGTTCAACACGATCAGCAGCAGTTTCCGTCAGGCGGGGTACGGCTACACGACGGACGGAGGGTTCACATGGAGATTTCCAGGTGTAATCGAGCCGGGCGTCTTCCGCTCTGATCCCGTTCTCGACTCCGACTCCGATGGCAACTTCTATTATAACAGTCTCACTTCGGTCGGTGGATTGTTCAGCTGTCAGGTGTTCAAATCCACGAACGGCGGTGCGACGTGGGATACGGGGACATATGCATTCGGAGGCGACAAGCAGTGGATGACGATCGATAAGACGGGGAGTATCGGTAATGGCAACATCTACGCGTTCTGGACTTCGGCCTTCAGTGCCTGTCCCCCCGGATCGTTCACTCGTTCCGTCGACCGCGGCTTCAGCTACCAAAGTTGTCTCACCATCCCCAACGATCCATTCTGGGGTACCCTGACAACGGGGCCGGACGGTGAGCTGTATGTGTTCGGCGAAAGTTCCATCGGGTTTGAGGTGGTGAAGTCGACGACTGCGCGGGATTCCACGATGGCAGTTTTGTGGGATACCGCTACAGCCGTCGATCTTGACGGACAGATCTCGGCCTTCTCCGGATCGGGCAGTCCCAATCCGGGAGGACTCCTCGGCCAAGCATGGGTAGCGGTCGACCGATCCAATACGCCGACTCGCGGTAACCTGTACGCACTCTGCTCGGTTGACCGATTCTCCAACTTCGATCCGCTCGATGTCATGTTCGCACGAAGCACGGATGAAGGCCTCACGTGGAGTGCGCCTGTTCGAGTGAACGACGATACCAGCACGACCGCATGGCAGTGGTTCGGCACGATGTCGGTTGCTCCCAATGGTCGCATCGACGTGATCTGGCTTGATACGCGCGACAACCCCGGCAGCGTCAACTCATCACTCTATTATGCGTACTCATTCGATGGTGGTGTGACGTGGTCGAGCAACATCCGCCTCTCGAATTCATTCAATCCCCATCTCGGCTGGCCGCAGCAGAACAAAATGGGAGATTACTTCGACATGGTCTCCGACGATGCTGGTGCTCATCTTGCTTGGGCGGGAACGTTCAACGGCGAACAGGATGTGTATTACGGACGGATTACGACACCCACGAGTGTGGCGGAGGGTGTTCAAGCTCCAACAGACTTTGCCTTGTTTCAGAATTATCCCAATCCGTTCAATCCGAGGACAAAAATAGTCTATAGAGTCGGGAGTCGAGAGTTTGTTGAGCTGGGAGTGTATGATGTGCTTGGTCGTGAAGTGGCAACGCTGGTGAATGAGGTGAAACAACCGGGACGCTATGAGGTTACATGGGATGCTTCAAGCGTGGCCAGCGGGGTTTATCTCTACCGACTTCAGGCGGGACGATTTTTCGAAAGTCGGCGGATGCTCCTGTTGAGGTAATCTTTCAGGGAGTATCGGCACCGAATTCGTGAATTGAACCAACGCAATCTCCATTTACAACGGGATCGACGAATGCGCAAGGTCATACTCAACTTGGCGGTAAGTCTTGATGGCTACATCGAGGGGCCGAACGGTGAGTTCGATTGGTGCTTTACAGACCAGGACTATGGGATGAGCGATTTCATGAAGAGAATCGACGCCGTCTTCCTTGGCCGAAAGAGTTATGAGCTGACAAGGAAGATGAAGAACCCTTATCCTCATCTGGCAACGTACGTTTTCTCCAATACACTTAAGCAAGTGGAGAAGGACGTATGGGTTGTGAAGGGCGATATCGAAAAGGAGGTGACGCGCATGAAGAAGCAAAACGGGAAGGACATGTGGCTCTTTGGCGGTGCAAATCTGCTCACAAGTTTTCTCAATGCGGGATTGGTGGATGAGATGCAACTGGCAGTGCACCCGCTGGTACTTGGGGGAGGGAAGCTGTTGTTTCAGGACATCCATGGAAGAATTCCGCTGACGCTTAAAGATACGAAGACGTACTCAACAGGACTGGTGCAGCTGTTCTATGAGCAGAACAGACAGTGAGCTTCCCGGTTGCTGATTCTTTCAGACTTTTATCCTGTTTTGTTCCCACCAATCAGAGAAGTCTCACACAACGAAGCATCTACGACCCTTGCGGAGGGTGCTCATTCTTATTTGGCTAATACGCATCGCAGAGAATAGGGTTTCGCGTGGAAGAGCCGAAAATGAAGTACCGGCTGTAGGGAGACAGCCCTGACTTGTTTTGGTTACTAAGGACTTTAGGTGGAGTTGTGGAACCCCAAGCTGGAGAAAAGGAATGGCTGGATTTGAAAATGACCGACCACTTTGTGACATTATAGGTGATTCGAGATCCTCATGTATCTGGCTAAAGACATACTGATTCAAGTGCTGTCAGAGGCTGTCGACAAGGGCAAAAGTCTTGGGAAGACGCGACTCGTCAAGTTCCTGTATCTCACCGAAGTTGAATATTACCGTGAGATCGGCGAGCGGTTGACCGAACTGCGATGGCTGTTCTATCACTATGGCCCGTATGCTCTTGAGTTGGAGGATATTCTCGCTGAACCCAAATTTAAGAGGTCTGAGTTCAAGACAGAGGATGACAGGGACGTTATCCTATTTAGAGTCGCTGAGCCAATGCCTTCGTATGCTCGCAGAGTTGACGTGAAGGTGAGTCTGCTGGTGAAGAAGATCGTGGGGCGGTGGATTGACAAAACGCTGGCAGAGCTTCTCGACTTTGTATACTTTGAAACAGAGCCAATGCAAACAGCAGAACGAAGAGGTGAGTTATTAGACTTCTCCACAGTGAAGAAGGAAACGCAAACAGTGGTTATTCCTTTGACGGCTTCAAAAGAGACGAGACGGAAAGTTGACGAGCTGAGAAAACGCATTGGCCCAACACTCAGAAGGCTTGTAGAGCAGAGAAACTCGCCGCGAGAAGAAGGGAAGGAATATCAAGCTGCTATGGAAACATGGGAGGAGGATATGAGCAAGGAGTTTGATCCCGAAACTCTCAAGAG
>JACQVJ010000148.1 GCA_016209805.1 Ignavibacteriota bacterium | reverse complement strand
CCGTTCGTTCAGATCACTCACCCACATGTTTGGCGCCCCCTTAACGCCGAAAGAGAACCTCCCACTTCGGTCTTGGGCAACCACAACTTGAGTGAATTGGAGAGAAAGCGTAACCACTACAGCTGTTATCACGCAGGATCTTGTTATCATGCAGTCCTCCTCAAAATTGGGAAGAGCTCCCCTGGTGTTCGACCGTTCCTAATCATAGCGGCAGAATCTTGAGTTCAATTCGAAGCCTCGTCTGCAACTGCATGAAGATATTGGAATTGACTCCGAAAGTCAACCAATAATTTTCGGTCTCGAAGAAGATCGGGGGGGGAATGGAGTACTGCCTGAGAAAATCCTCAATAGGAAGAAAATGTCGGAAGGGTGTGCTTTTTTTTTGCGTTTTCTAAACCAAGGCTCACTTAATGTGGAACTCTATTCGACGATTTCTTGTACGCCCTTCTGGTGTTGTGTTGGGAGCAATAGGATCACTGCTCCCTTTGCCGATTGCAGTTAAGCGATTTGCAGAGATACCGCGTTCCACAAGCCACTCTTTCACAGACAGTGCTCTGCGGAACGAGAGTTGCATGTTGTCCTCGCTCGCGCCAATGTCATCAGTGTAGCCAACAATCTCTACACGAATGTCAGGATTCGACCGCAAGGCCGTCAGCGCCTTTTCAAGAATGAGCTCGGATTCGGCCGTCACCGTTGATTTTGAGGGCTCAAATGTTACTCCTTCCATCAGCATTCTCCGCCCCTTCTCGAGCAACATTTGAGGCTGTTCTTTGGGATCGATGGGGCTTGTCCCGCGTTTTACCTCCACCTCGTCGTTAATACCGTCACCATCAGTGTCGCCGCGGAGCGGATCGGTTTTGTAGACCTTCACTTCCACGCCATCGGACAATCCATCGCCATCGGTGTCCTCTCGAGTCGGATCCGTCTTGTAGATTCGCACTTCGTCCAAATCAGAAAGACCATCTCCGTCCGTATCAACCCTGTTGGGATCGGTTCTGTAAATCCTCACCTCATCAGAATCCGAAAGTCCGTCCCCATCAGTATCGGCCTTGAGCGGATCGGTGCGAAACGCCGACATTTCTTCACCATCACTAAGTCCGTCTCCATCAGTGTCAACTCTTAACGGATTAGTCCGGAACCTCAACACCTCGTCACCGTCGGAGAGTCCGTCTCCATCGGTATCGATTTTCAAAGGATCAGTCCGATGCACCTTCACTTCATCACCATCATTCAAACCATCCCCATCCGTATCCGGGTTTTTCGGATCAGTACCCAGTCTGTTTTCTTCCCATTCATTCAGCCCATCATAATCGTCATAGTCTTCTGTCTTCCTTCCAAAGAACAAATTGACACCCAGTTTGAACGTCGGAAAGGCATCAGTGAATCTGTATGCAAAAGCATCTGTTTCATCGTCGAGAACCCTAAGCCCAATCTCTGCGGATATGGAGATATCCCGTCTGATGAATGACTCCACGCCGACGCCGAATGGTATCATGAGCGAGGTGTTCATCTTATCATCAGGTACCGGCCGCAGATCACCGTCGAGTCTGCTAAAGACCATGATTCCAAGGCCTGCGTATATGTATGGCGACACTGAACCAGCGGTGTTAAAGTGAATCCACCCGGCGACAGCCGACGGAAAGGCATTGAGCTTCAAGTAGTCGTAGATGGACGAGCCCGATAACAGTGGTTCCTGCCCCGACTTCAGTTCTTCGAAACCTGTCATCACACCGAGGGAGAACCAGTCTGTAAAACCGTAACGCGCAATCAGGGTGCCTCCGAGTCCGGCTTTCCTTCGGTTGTGGTCATTGATCCACATGTTGACTCCGACATGCGTACCAACCGACCATCCACCTTCAAAATTCTGCGCGACTGCAATCTGCGGCAAAAATGAAGTCAGGAAAATGTGTAATGTCAGTAAGAGTAATAAGATCCTCATGTGGCATTCCATTATTGAAAAAGAAGAGTTCCAAAAATACTATTACTTTTGGATTCAAAAGTCAACAAATCGAAAACAAGACTCAAGTTTGAACGATTTACACGCACAAATGGTCTGCAATAGCAGGGGGTCAACTCATGCATACTCCACCACAGCCAGGAGAACGAATTGATCTTTTTACCTTTTGGCATGAATCTCGACGCGTCTGTTCTTTGCCCTTCCTTCCCGAGTGCTATTGAAAGCAATGGGTTCCCGCTTCCCCGTGCCAACCACAGCCAGTCGTGACCCTGGTACTCCATTCTCCACAAGCCATGACTTCACGGTGTTTGCCCGCAAGAGCGAGATTCTATCGTTGACTTGGTGTGAACCTATGCTATCTGCATGACCAATGATCTCAGCCGCGACCTCTGGATGCGCCATGAGGACCGAACGTGTCTTCTCGAGCTTCGCAACAACATCCGTGGGAAGTTGTGACTTGCCAAAAGCAAAATTGATCGGCTCAAACTCGAACGACTCGGGCTTTGGCGCGTCGTCGTTTGCATCAAGAGGGTTCGTGCCACGCCCGACTTCAACACCATCGCTGACACCACCACCATCTGTATCCGCCTTGAGGGGATCTGTTTTGTACCGCACGATTTCGTCTCCATCGGTCAAGGTGTCGCCATCACTATCAGCCTTTAGAGGATTTGTTCGATGCGTAAGTATTTCATCACCATCCGACAACCCATCGCCATCTGTGTCCGCTACAAGCGGATCTGTCTTGTACCTTAGTACTTCATCCCTATCGGAAATGCCATCACCATCTGTGTCGGCCTTGAGTGGGTCGGTCTTGTGCATTCTGGCCTCATCGCCATCGCTCAACCCGTCGCCGTCGGTGTCAGCCTTGTTCGGATCTGTGCCGAGTTGTCCTTCTTCCGAATCTGTTATACCATCGCCGTCGCTATCGGTTATTTCGGGTTCTTCCGCTTTCTTGGCAAAGTACCAATTCAATCCTGCTTTGGCAGTTGCGTATCCGTCATTCGGACTCTTACGGAAGAAATCAGTCAAGTCATCCAGAAACCTGTACCCGACATCGGCGACAATTGAAAGGTTGCTGGTCTGGAACAGTTCAACACCAATACCAACGGGTAGATGAATCGACGTGTTGAACTTATTTCCCCCCACGACATTGTTCAGGCCGTCCTTTCGCTTGTAGGCCATACCTCCGACTCCCGCATAGACAAAGGGTGCGACAGAACTCCCCGGCGAGAGGTGAATGGTTCCAATAAACGAAGCGGGAAATGCGTGCAACTTTTCGTAATCTGCCAGCAAGCCTGGAACGGTCGGCGAGTTCGCCGATTTCAACTCTTCATATCCCATGTGAAAACCTAATGAGAACCATTTGACAACTCCATAACGCAACATCGCCTCCCAGCCATCTCCCACCACTTTTTGATTGAAGTCATTCAACCACAGTGTAAGACCCGCATGACCTCCAAGTGACCATCTCCCCTCTGTATCCTGAGCGAGACCAGTGTGAGACAGCGCGTGCAAGGTTAGGAACAACAATGCACCTATGAGGGATCTTTTCATAATGGATGTTGCTCCTTTGAAGTTGGTGAACGCACAAAGGTGTCGAGAAATCGAGGGGAGGGATGTAAAGAACATCAGAACCGGCGTCTGAGTGTCGAGCAAAGTATCAACTGTTGTTGCAAGACCGTTGTTGTGAGAAAATTCGCTTGCTGAAGATACTCAATTCGTTGATGACATGCACTCGAAATCGTTCGAGGAACCAAATCAGTAGCGTTGACATTCCATCAAGATTTCGGTAAATTTAGCAGCAATTTTGCCCCGTCGTCTAATGGCAAGACAGCAGACTCTGGATCTGCTTATCGAGGTTCGAATCCTTGCGGGG
>JACQVJ010000158.1 GCA_016209805.1 Ignavibacteriota bacterium | reverse complement strand
TGCCGAAGCCCGATTCCGCGTCGCAGAATCGAGGCCTCGACGAAGTCGGGCAGTCTCGCTTTTCAGCTTGAAAACACCAGTCAGATTGCTTCCCCGACTTCGTCGGGGTCGCAATGACGTTACACTTGTAGTGTTTCAGCAACCTGAAGTTGGCACAAATCTCTCTACATTGCCTGCCTGTACGCTCCAGCACTTAGCAACAGCTTTTCGGCGATGACCAAATTAGGAAGCTCGCTGAGAAAAGGAAAAGCTTTCAAAGTTGCTTCAGGAACAAGGACCGACTTTCCGTTTCGAGTTGCTGATATGAGTTGCAGTGCGCTGGCAATGGCTTTCCCGCCTGTCGTGTTGTTGCAGATAATCGTGATATGGCTGCATTTTCCAGCCAGGACAACCAGCCGACGTGAAAGCTCTCGAATCTCGCGGGCATTGTACTGATAGTCATACCGCGTGTCCACCCCGTTCAGCATCCACCCCCTCTCATTTCTCCCGTGCAGCCGCAGGTATGCGCGTTCCCCAATAACACCGGTAATGAACGGCATCAGTTTGTTGATCCGCGGGAGATCTGCACTCACGGGATGGAGAGAATTATCATCCAGGAAACTCATCAAACCTGAGTGGTTCCATGAATTGTGCCTCAACTCCACGAAGAGAGTGAAGCCGCGAAACACCTCTGCGAGCTTTACAAGATGGTATCGGTTTGGGGTAGTGTTGGCAAATGAATAGGGGAACTGCGCGAGAAGCGATCCAAGCCGTTCATTTCGGGCTAACTCCTGCAACAGACTGCGGACGTTCTTTGCCTGCTCCGGTCTTATGACTTTCTTGTGTGTGAATGAAGAGTGAAGTTTGAGATTGAAAACGAACCGCCTATTCTCAGCGACGGCGTCCATCCAGTTCCTGGCATCTTCAATCGTGAGTGACTCATCCCAGAACGTCGATCTGACCTCGACCGTGTCGAAGAACGCCGAGTAATAACGCAGCTTGTCCTTCGATTCGCTTTTTTGGCATCGGTAGAAGCAGCCGTCAAACGATTCGTGTTCCCATCCGCCGGTGCCGATGAGGTAGTTGACTATTCTCTTCTCCATAAGTTCCCTCAAAAAAGTTCTTGACAGAGCCGATCATATTGTGTATCTTTGCTGCATCAAGATACGACATAAATGTCGTCGTGTCAAGACAAAAATTGACAAATATGTCTTGGAGGATTTCGATGAAATCCACGATTGGAGATCGCATACGGACGGCACGGGAAAACAAGCAACTTGACCAGGCGACGCTCTCCGAGAAGATCGGTGTTGTTACACGTACGCTGCAGCGGTGGGAAAAAGGGGAGCAGGTGCCGGATGGTGTTTCAATTACGAAGATCGCCAAGTCGACAAACACACAGGCGAGTTGGCTGCTGACAGGTGAAGGCGAAATGTACGCATCCCTGGTCCGCCCCGAAAACGTCTATCCGCTGTCGAGTGCGACCAGAAGGAAAGTGATGCTCACCGACCTGCCGCTGATCTCTGCAGTACCTGCGGGCAAGGTCTCCACAATGTTCCACCCCGATTACGTTGACGATTATGTCACCGTTGACGATGTGAAAGATCCCCAGGCTTTCGCGCTCAAAGTAAAAGGCAACAGTATGGCGCCGAGAATCGAAGATGGAGATGTTGTAGTCGTCAGCCCGCAGCAGGAAGTGCACAATGGGGATGTCTGCGTTGTACGCGTCAATGACGAAGACACGCTCAAGAAGGTTAAGTTCGAAGGGAACTATCTCCATCTGATTCCTCTCAACCCCGACTTCGAGCCTGTGACAGTGAAGAAAAAGGACGTGAACTTTGTGTGGAAGGTAGTGAAGCTGATAAAGGAGCTGTAAATAAGCTGTCGATTGGAATCAGTGCAGCATATGCACAACCACCCCATCCCTCAACTTCGGCTCGAACCATGTTGACTTCGGAGGCATGATTTTGCCTGCATCGGAGAGGGCGATGAGTTCCTGCATCGACGTCGGGTAGAGCGTGAAGGCCACTGCCATCTCACCGGAATCTACCCGCTGTTGAAGCGCTTTCACTCCCCGGATCCCACCTACAAAATCAACCCGCTTGTTCATGCGTGGATCGTCGATGCCAAGGATGGGACCCAGCAGGTGATTCTGAAGTATTGAAACATCCAGCCGCTCGATCAGATCTTTCGCGTTCAGAATTCGCGGCGTTGCTGTAACCCTATACCAGTTTCCCTCGAGATACATTCCGTACTCCCCCCTTGTCGTCGGTATGACGGGGGTGGTTCTTCGCCTGACATCGAATTTCTCCCTGATTTCATCCAAAAATTCCTCCATGGACTTTCCATTCAGGTCTTTCACGATGCGGTTGTACTCAAGTATTCGAGGCTGGTTGTGAGGAAAGAGAACCGCGAGGAAATAGTTGTATTCCTCTGTGCCGGAATGACGGGAATTTGATGCAGCGAGTTTTTGCGCTGCGCGCGCCGCAGCGGCCGCACGGTGATGACCGTCGGCGATGTAAAGACAATCGACGAGGCGGAAAAGATCGGTGATCGATCTGATGATCTCCTCATTGCTGATCGTCCAGAGTTCATGCCGTACACCGTCGCTTGCAACGAAGTCGTATTCAGGAGCGCCGAGGATGATCTGGTCGACAACGTCGTCGATACCCGGTTCGGCATGGTAGGTCATGAAAATGGGTCCCGTGTGCGCATTGGTTGCAAGGATGTGTTTTGTCCTGTCGTCTTCCTTGTCGGGACGCGTGAGCTCGTGCTTTCGAATAGTGTTGTTCCGGTATTCTTCAACGGACACACAGCCGGCGATTCCGTGTTGAACATGCTCCCCTATCGTTTGGGCGTAAACATAAAAGCTCGGATTCTGATCTTGCCGGAGGATGCGGTTCGAGATCAGCTTCTCTAAATTCTCTTTCCCTTTGAGGTAGACACTGGCATCATACGGGTTGGTGTTGGCGGGGAGATCAATCTCAGGTTTTCCAACATGAAGGAACGATAGCGGGTTTTCTCCTGCTTCAGCACGCGCTTCTTCCGAAGTCAACACATCGTAGGGTTTGGATGCAACCGCTGCGGCATGTTTCGGCAACGGACGCACAGCTCGAAATGGTCGAAATGTTGCCACGGGAATGTTGCCACAAGTGGATGATTGTTTTGCTCACAGAGCGTCTGCAATATAATCAGTTTCCGACAATTCTCCAGTCGAACCGAAAGAAAAGAGACCGTCTCAAGAAATCTTCCGCAAAAAACTCTTGACAAAAAGGAATTGCGATGCTATATTGTCGTTAGTGTTTTGCTCTTTCTCAGAACGATTCTGGTGTCCCGTTTAAATCACGGGATGAAAAGGGAATTCCGTTAGAAGCGGAAGCTGCCCCGCAACTGTAGATGGCTTTAGAGCCTGCGCCACTGCTCCAACAATGGGAGTGGGAAGGCAAAGGTGGAGTACTCGCCATGAGCCAGGAGACCTGCCAGAATACTCAATCCAGTTAGGCCTTCGCGGGAAGGTGTGGAGAATCAATTGTAGGTTCATTGACCCCAGCTTTCTTCGGAATGCTGGGGTTTTTTGTTTTCATATCATGAACAGAGCTTTTTCGATAGGAATCATAACGCTTGCTTTGGCTGTCCTTATCCAATCTGGCGTCCTCCTTTCACAGGTTCACTCTTCCCCGGACGGAGTTGAAGCCCCGGACAGTCTGCTTGGTACTCCCTTCACGGTGAAAAGCTACATGTTCGACGAAGTAGTCGTAACTGGAACGCGAACTCCCGTGAGCAAAACACTCTCTGCGTCGCGTATCTTCACGCTTAGCGACAAAGCCATCCGCGCAGAGAACGCTGATAACCTTGGTGAGATTCTTGTCGGTAGGCCGGGCCTGGTAGTAAGACAATACGGTGGCGGGGGCGATCTCCAGATTGTCTCTTTCCGTGGGATGGGGGCCGAGCACACCGCGGTGCTTCTGGATGGCTTGCCGATTGGGAATGTCCAAACTGGTTTGACCGACCTTCGTCTTATTCCGCTTGATCACGTCCAGAGCGTTGAGCTTCTGCGAGGAGGAAGCTCGGCAACGTACGGGAGCGACGCTGTTGGAGGTGTTGTCAATATCCTTACACACACGGTGGCCGCGGGTTCCTTTGCTCGTGTTGAAGCATCGGCAGGCTCGTTCGGGGCGCGCCGTTTTTCGCTTTCGGCTCAAGCAGCATCGACAAGAGAGTTTGGAGTGATGGCGGGGAGCTCGACCGAGTATGGTCGTGGGAACTATGCCTTTGCGATTGACGAGGGAGGGAAGGAGTTGCAGGGAGTGCGCACAAATTCCGACTACCATGCGCGGCACCTTTTCTTTAAAGCTCGCTGGGAGCCGTCGGAGAGGACTCGTTCGACGGCATTGCTGACTTCGTACAGGATCGATCGAGGAACTCCCGGCCCCGTTCTTATCGTGGCTAATCAAGGAATCGCAAGACAAACCGACCACCAACTTATGGCGGCAGCATCCTACCAAACCAGTTTCACCGAAGACTTGCTGTGGACATTTGCCGGCAATTTCCAGAACTCCTATGAGCGCTATGTCAACTCCTCGATCGCTTTTCCCGCCGACAACTTCTATCGCAATATCTTGATGACCCTTGTGTCAGATGTAAGATATGGCTTCACCCCTTCAGTGTTCTTCCATTCAGGTGTTGAGTGGGGAAACACATGGGCGAGTGGAAATGCTCTCGCTGCGAGAAAGACCCGTCCACACGTGGGCCTCTTCGTAAGTTCCGAACTCCATGCTGGAGTCTCCAATCTGACTGCATCGTTCTATCCGCTGTTCAGGTACGATAGCTTCGGTTCGATCGGGAACGCCGTTAGTCCAAAACTTGGGATGAACATTCGGCTTGGCCGGCAGAGTGCGGGGCCTGTTCGAAATCTGGGTCTCACACTGCATTCAACTGTCGGAAAGGATTTTCGTGTTCCCACGCTGAATCAATTATACTACGCAGGTGCCGGTGGCCGCGGGAATCTCAACTTGCAGCCTGAGCGTTCCACAAGTTTTGACGCCGGTCTTTCAGTGGACTGGGCCTTATTCGGTGGGCACGAAATTGACTTTACATACTATTCAATCTCGACCGAAAATCGGATCCTCTGGCTTCCCACATCATCTCCTTTCATTTGGTCTCCAGTGAACTTTGGGAGAACACTTTCCACCGGTTTCGAGGTCGAATTCCGATGGTCGCCACTTGCAGACTATGTAAGCATCGAAGGGAACTATGCCTTTCTTGACGCCAAGAAGAAGTCTCGTACCTCCCCCGATGATCCAACGTTCAATAAACAACTCATCTATGTTCCGCTTGAAACGGGGAGCATAGGAGTAAAGGCCAGAGTTCCAGTCCGCGATGGTCTTGTGTCGGAAGTTTTTCTTTGGATCAGCGATTCGTTTACAGGCGAGAGATTTGTCGTGGAGGATAATAGTGTGTCATTGCCGGGATATCACCTCGTTGCCGGCAATTGTGGGGTGGAGTTCCGTCTGCTCGAAACGTCGGTTCGTGTGAAATACGAAGTGGCGAACCTCTTCGATGAGCCGTATGAAGTGATTCCGCGTTTCCCGATGCCGCTGCGCAGCGATGGAGTTTCGGTTTCCATTCACAAATCATTCTAAAAGGACCTCACGATGAAACATGCATCGATTGTTCTCTTCCTGGTATTCCTTTTCTCCTCATGCCGGACAAGCAATAACCCGGCGAATTCGACACCGCCCCCGCAGTCTGATCGGGGAGTGTTTATCATCAATGAGGGGGCTTTCCCAAATGCAGGGACAATGAGCTTCTACAATATCACAAAGGACATAGCGTTCGAGACTATTATCAGTGCAGCCGAAGGGTGGTTGCTTCCGAACGACGCAAAGGTCTTCGGTAACAAAGTGTATGTGGTCGTGAATGGGAGTGACAGGGTAGAGGTTCTTGATGCCGAGACTTTTCAGAAGCTTGGTACGATTGTTATTCCAACGGGAAGCGGGCCCGGCTACATCTCGATTGTCGATAATACCAAAGCTATTGTTGCGAACTACAACGGCACAGTGAGTCTTTTGAATCTCACGACGCGCACCGTGACGCAGACAACCCCACCTGTTGTAGAGTTTCCGGGATCGATTGTGGTTGTTGGTAACAAGGTGTTTGATTCCGACTTCGGACCGTTTCAGAATAACAAGGACATCGTCATTGTGATGGATGCCGTGACGTTGAGCGTGACCGACACCATCAGGGTAAGTGTTGCCGCCGGCTCAATGGTGGCGGGATCGAACGATCGTCTCTACGTTGTGAGCACGGGGATTTTTCCCGCAAACGGAAAAGTATATGCGGTGAACACACTCACCAACGCAGTCGTAGATTCTGTTGAGGTCGGGCAGGGGCCGACCGACATCACGTTTGCAGATCAGTCATTGTACGTTCTTCTTTTTGATAGAGTTGTAAAGCTGAGTACGTTTCCATTGGCCGTGGCGGACATCGCTTTTGTTTCCCTTTCGAGCGGGTTGTATTTCTATTCCACCGTTGCAGATCCTGTGACCGGCGATTTGTATGTCTCAAAAGTCGTGAGTGGTGATGGATCCGGAGTGGTGGAAGTCTATACTCCCCTGAAGTCTCCGAAGCGTCAACCGTTTGCGGTTGGATCCTTCCCGGGTGCGTGGGCATTCAAATAAAGGTCTCCGCTTCGCACAATAAGAGCATGGGTGACGATAATCACCCTGATCACCACCTCCGCCGCGACAGGTTGAATTCATGCTTGTGCTTTCATATATTGACATTCGATGAAAGCGAAGCTTGCACTGGAGAATGGTCTGGTGCTCACGGGGGAATCCTTTGGGGCTTCCGGTGAGATTACTGGCGAGGTGGTGTTCAACACGAGCATGAGTGGCTACCAGGAGATCTTTACCGATCCTTCCTACAACGGCCAAATCATAACAATGACGTATCCCATGATCGGGAACTACGGCATCAATCTCGACGATGTTGAGTCAAGGAAGCCGCAAGTGGCCGGCGTGGTTGTCAAGGAGTACTTCGAGCAGTACAGCAATTTTCGTGCGTCGGAGAGTTTGGGTTCCTGGCTGAAGCGCCATAATGTTATTGCGATTCAGGGAGTCGACACGAGGATGATCACGAAACTTCTGCGTACTGGCGGTGCGATGCGTGGTGTGCTCTCGACCGGGGACATGGATGACGAGAGCCTGCTTGCCAAAGTTGCTGCATCACCAGTTATGGACGGCCTTGACCTTGCAAACATCGTGACGTGTGAAGAGCCATATGGGTGGGGAGATGTGGATACAACCACCTTCGCTTTGCCAGCGCTCGTACCTATGAGCATGAATGGACAACGATTCAATGTTATCGCGTATGACTACGGCATCAAGCAAAACATCCTAAGGCGTTTGACCAGTTATGGGTGTAAGGTGACTGTGGTTCCCACGGATCACAGCTCGGAGGAAATCCTTGAGCGCAATCCCGACGGGATTTTTCTCTCCAACGGACCGGGTGATCCGGCGGCGGTTAAGGTGGCAATTGAGAATATTAAAAAGCTTGTTGGGAAGAAACCGATCTTCGGGATTTGCCTTGGACACCAGTTGCTCGGTCTGGCGCTTGGTGCAAAGACATTCAAGCTGAAGTTCGGCCACCGTGGAGCGAATCACCCCGTGAAGAACATCATCACCAACAAGATTGAAATCACATCGCAGAACCACGGCTTCGCAGTCGATCCGAAAACGCTCGAGGCGCGGGGCCTCGAAATTACACATGTCAATCTCAACGACGGCACGAATGAGGGGTTCCGACACCGCGAATACCCCCTGTTCTGTGTGCAGTACCACCCCGAAGCGTCGCCAGGTCCACACGACAGCGATTATCTTTTCAAGGATTTCATTCAGATGATGAAAACCGGTGATCTGGTGAGAACACCGGACTCTGTCGGGACACGCTGAGCGTCGATACTCCACTGCATGTCGAACGTATACAAAGTTCTGCCTCAAGTCTATGACCGGTGGCAGCAAACCTACGGTAACGACTACAGCACGCTCATCCTTCCTCGCGTTCTTTCAACCATCAAGACCTTTCGCATACCGACATCCACAATGCTTGATCTGGCATGCGGGACGGGAACGCTCGCCCTGCTGATGGCGCGCCGCGGCTGGAACGTATGGGGTGTCGATGGCTCAGAGGGGATGATTGATGAAGCGAAGAAGAAATTCCTCCGTTGCAAACTTCCTGTTGTGTTAGTGCATGAGGATATGCGGCAATTTCGCCTCGACACCTCTGTAATGCTGACCACCTGTCTCTATGACAGCCTCAACCATCTTCTTTCAAGGAAGGCCCTCCTTGATACCTTCAGAGCGGTGCATCTACACACACAACCAAGCGGATATTTCGTTTTCGACGTGAATAATCAGCGATGCTTCAAAACTCTCTGGCGCCAGACGGAGACGATTAAGCACAAGGATTTCACGATGATTCTCCACAACAGCTACGATTCGTTGGTAAAGTGTGCACAGTCGGAGGTGACGTTGTTCATGAAAAAAGGGGGGATGTATGAACGAAGCAGCGAATATGTGCGGGAGAGGTACTTCACGGATGAAGAGATTGCTTCCCTTTTGCGACGTGCAGGCTTTCACGTCATGCAACGGGAAACCTTCAACTTCACGAACAATCCAGACATAGGGAAGATCAAGACGTGGTGGGTCGCACAAAAACGAGCTGAAACGGATCGTGTGTCTCGAGATTCTTGACGGCGCTAATATCCGTCATATTCCATTGTCTGGTTTCTATCTTTGTGGAAGCCGAGAGATCGGAGCACAGGCTCCAGAGGGCTCAGTGTCGGCCTGATGCCGTCACACTGCTCGACCGTGATCGTCTTGAACGGTCGCATGCGTCCTGGGAGCCGTAACATAGAGGTGAAGGTCCGGATCCCTTCTCGCAGATCTTCGGCATTTGTTTCACCGATCGTCCAGAGTCGTGTACCGTAATTCTCGATCATCATCACCGGTGTTCCGCGTTGGCAAATCAGATAATTTCCCGGCAGGCGCGCGAAGCGGACTCCCTCCAACAT
>JACQVJ010000146.1 GCA_016209805.1 Ignavibacteriota bacterium | reverse complement strand
GTCCTCGGGATGCACGATGTCAGCTACGACAACGAAGGTATCATCACTGCCACGACGATTGGCCGGTCAATCTTGAGAGAAATTCAGGCGAGGAGCTTTGATGAGCGAACTGTGAACTCCTTTGTGAGCGCACCGGATTCACTAACCCTGTCGGCTTTCCTCGGTCCCGAAGTCGGCGAGGTGTATCCCGCTTTCGATGATGTAGATGATTTCAACGGACACGTTCGGACCGTTGGTACTGATCGGCTTGGGAATCTCTACGCTTCCGTGACGGTGAACTACACAACGCGTGCACTTGCAGGCTCGGTCTCCTCGGCAAGGACTTTCCTGAAAGCCGTGAATGTGAACCTGTCCGGCACATCGCCCTCCGGCGACACTAATCCCATCTTCAAGAGGGATATCGTTGTGAATAGTATAGTTGCCTATTAGGGAGGTAATCACATGACTCTTACTGATCTTACCGGTTCGACAATTCTTGGGATTGCAGTGATCGCGGCGATACTCGGTCTGAACTTTTTCTTGGCGGACTCTGCGCAAAAGTTCACATCCGACCTGACAACACAACAAACGGCCGTTGATTTTACCAGGACACTCCAGTGGGATATGGACAAGATCGGGTATCGGGACACAACGGGTCATCCTGTGCTTGTTGCAAAGACCGATACACTCATGTTTCTCGGCGACGTTGACGACAGTGATACAATCAGAACCGTTAAGTACTTTCTAGACTCCAACCCTGCACGAACTTCGACATCCAACCCGAGCGACTTCCTGTTGTACCGAATCATTCTTCCATCTGATACGACAAAGCTCAACGTTGGGCTTACGAAATTCCAACTTACGTATTTTGATTCGACTGGAAACACCACGACGAATCCACAGATTGTGCGAGGCATCCGGGTACGCGCTCAGATCGAGGGTCCTGACGTCCAGATTGATAGCACGTATTCAGGACTATACTGGGAAAATACTTTCTATCCCCGCAATATAAATCTACCGAGGTAACATGACGGAAAGGAGCAGCTATGGGTAATCAAGCGCTGGTGCTGGTCGCCGGGACATTGTTGTTAGTGCTCGTGTATGTGATGGGCTTTAACGGGACAAGTTCGGACCTCACAAAAAATTCGAATCTCTCTTTCGCCCAGAACGTCGCGAAGGAGATTAACACGAGTGCAATGGAAATCGCTATGAATACACTTGCCGACAGTGCTACGTGGCGGTCGACGTTCTCGAACATGCAGTTGTTCGGGGGTACATCGACGGTCACATTCAAAGACACGGTTGTTGGTTCCGATACAGCAGTTGTCGTTCGTAGCTTTTCCAGGTATGTTGCAGGATCCGACTCGTCCAACGCATCAACACGTGCTGTAGTGAAACCAACTCCTCGGGGGTATGTGCCTCCAGTCGTCCGTGCAGCCTTTACAGCATTCGGATCGATCAACGATGCCATAAGCGATATGTTCATCGACGGTCGGAATTTTAGAAGCAATGGGTTTACAGTCGTTCCAAGGACCGGGAAGTATGCAGTGTCTACAGGTCAATCCAATTTTGTGAATACAGAGGAAGGGTACCTTGGTGGGACAACGTACACGACAAATCCAGCAACCGATATTTCCCCATCGTTTCCTGAGGATTCTCGAGTTGTTGAAACAAACTCCTCCTGGCCTAACGGCTGGCCGGCGACGCCGGATGCGGCCTTGGGTGTGCCAGAAGAAACACTGAAGAACATTGCTCAGACAAGGTCGATACCAGGAAGCCAGTATGTAACAGCATATAATCAATTAGTGTTTCCACTGAAAGGTGTTACCTACATTGAAGTTCCTCCGGGAACCGAGTGGAAAAAACTCAAGATAGGTGCTAATCCTGAGGGGATACTCGTATTTCATTCCAGTGCTACTGATGCATATTGGAATAACATCTCGACAACAGCCGGACCATTTAAGGGACTGATGCTATTTGACAACGCGTTTCACCTCCATATTGACATACTTGGCGGCATTGTCATTCTCACTCCTAATACAGTTACAGGTAAAGAATGCAAAGGTAACAAAGACCATTGGATTCGGTACAGCTCAGAGACGATCATGAACATGACAGCTTCGACGGAGGTTGCGATGAAAGGAAGCTGGAAAGACAGGCTCACCGTATTGTCGTGGTATGAATAGCCCACGTGTTGCAACAGAGTGCAAGCCAAGGAGATGGCCACCCGCGTGGGTGGCCGTTTTCGTTTGTGAGTGGAACAACGAGCAGAAAGTCCGTACCATACTACATGAAAGCTGGCCACTTGCGCTTGCAATGTCCCCTTTTGGTCGCGGTGGTTTGGTTGGCTCTTGGAGTCGACTCCTGCGTGACGCAGGGGAAAAGACCGGCCGAGAGTTCGAGAAACACCTCCACAGACTTCGTGAAGAATCAAATGCAACAAGGGAGGACGCCGAACAGGCTGATCGAGGAAAAGAGTCCCTACCTCCTCCAGCACGCATTCAATCCGGTCGAATGGTATGCGTGGGGAGAAGAGGCATTTGCAAAGGCCCGCGCGGAACAGAAGCCCATCTTCCTTTCAATCGGATACTCCACCTGCCACTGGTGCCACGTCATGGAACATGAGTCGTTTGAGCATGACTCCATCGCAGCCATCATGAACCAGTACTTCGTCTCCATCAAGGTTGATAGGGAGGAACGTCCGGATGTTGACAAGATCTACATGAGTGCTTTACAGGCGATGGGACAAAACGGTGGCTGGCCGATGTCGATGTTTCTCACACCCGATCTCAAGCCGTTCTTTGGAGGGACATACTTCCCACCTGAGACGCGCTACGGACGGATCGGCTTCCCCGAGTTGCTCACTCGGATCCATCATCTGTGGATGAACCAGCGCGAGAAGATTCTCGAGTCGGCAGATGGGCTTACGACGCATCTCAAGGAGCTTTCTGCCGCGGGGACTCAAACAACGACACTGCGAAATAGCATTCTTGATACAACGTTTGCCCAATTCGACAGAAGCTATGATCCCCTCCACGGTGGTTTTGGCGATGGTCCCAAATTCCCCCGGCCTGTCGTCTTTAACTTCCTACTGCGTTACCACTACCGAACGGGGGAACAAAAAGCACTCCAGATGAGCGAACGCACTCTACGTGCAATGTCGGCAGGGGGAATGTACGATCATATTGGAGGAGGCTTCCATCGGTACTCGGTTGATGGCGAGTGGAGGGTGCCACACTTTGAGAAAATGCTCTATGACCAGGCTCAGCTTGTCAATTCGTATGTCGACCTGTTTCAGATAACGAAAGATCCGTACTACGCGAGAATAATCCGCGAAGTTCTGGAGTATGTCTTGCGAGACATGACTTCAGCTGAAGGAGGATTCTATTCCGCTGAAGATGCCGATAGTCCGAAGCCGGAGGATCCGAGTGAACAAGGGGAAGGAGCGTGCTATGTTTGGTTGAGAAAGGAGATTCTCGACGTTCTTGGGACGGAGAGCGGTGACCTTTTTTGTTTCGCATATGGTGTTGAGGATCTGGGCAACGCATTGATGGATCCTCAACAGGAGTTTACAGGTAAGAATATCCTCTACATTGCGCATCCCGTTTCTGAGGTTGCGCAGAGGTTTGGAATGACTGAGGAAGAGGTTGAGTCCATTCTTGCAGGAGCGCGCAAGAAACTGTTCAATGTCCGTTCGAAGCGTCCCCGCCCACACCTTGATGATAAAATCCTGACGTCATGGAATGGCTTGATGATCAGCGCATTAGCCCGCGCTTACCAGGTGCTCGATGATCCCACCTACCTCAAGGCTGCCGAGCGCGCGGCGGAGTTTGTAATGACGCGGTTATACGATGGGAAAATGCTCATACGTCGCTACAGAGACGGAGAGTCGAAATACGAGGCCCACCTTGATGACTATTCGTTCCTTGTCCACGGCCTGCTTGATTTGTACGAGTCGTCCCTGAATTTCCGGTGGCTCCGTACAGCAATCGACCTGACGGAAAAATCGATCGAGATTTTTTGGGATGCAAGCCGCGGCGGCTTCTTCGACACTTCGGGCAAGGACAGTTCAATATTGGTACGTATGAAGGAGTTGTACGATGGCGCTGAACCCACGGGAAACTCCATGGCAGTTATGAATCTTCTCCGGCTCTCGCAAATGACGGATAACCCTGGTTGGAGGACGAAGGCAGAGGGAACACTCAGGTCATACGCAGCAATCCTGGAAAAGCAGCCTTTCTCAATGCCCCAGATGGTTTCTGCATTCGATTTCTCTCTTGAAAAGGTGAAGCAAATCATCGTTGCGGGAGAACGGCATGGTATTGACACAAGACG
>JACQVJ010000161.1 GCA_016209805.1 Ignavibacteriota bacterium | reverse complement strand
TTATGAGCTCGCTGCCGAAGTCGAGCCCAACTTTCCCAACCTCTATTTCAATCTCGGTCTCGTCCTTGCGATGAGCGACCAGCGCCCGGACGCCATCAACGCGCTGACAAAGTACCAGGACCTTGCTCCCAAAGAAGAAGCTACAAAAGCTGAAGAACTCCTCGACAGTTTGAGAAGATCTCTCTCCACAAAGCCCTGACATTCCCCCTCGGTCAGCCAACCATCGAAGTAAAGATTTTTCCATCCGACTCTTCGCCCGAACACCTATCAGGTTGTTGAAAAACAAATTTTCACCGCGGAGACGCAGAGAAAAGGAATAGTTGATTATGTTTCAGAAACAGCAATAATCCCTCCGCGTCTCTGCAAAAGTCGCGAAGCTACGCGTGCCGCTTTGCCATGGCATTCTCATAGAGAGTGACATACTTCTTTGCCGATGCCGTCCACGAGAAATCGCGCTGCATCCCGTTGGCCTGGATTTTCTGCCAAACCTTCTTGTCTTTGAATGTCTCAATGGCGCGACGCACTGTGCTGCTCAGTGCAAAACCAGTGGCATCGTTGAACGAAAAACCATCTCCCACTTCAGACCCCTGCGAGAGATACTCGTGCCAGTCCTGCACCGTATCTGCGAGGCCGCCGGTCTTTCGAGCAATCGGTACAGTGCCGTAGCGAAGACTGTACATCTGGTTGAGTCCGCATGGCTCATAAAGTGAGGGCATGAGGAACATGTCCGCGCCACCTTCGATCAAATGCGCGAGGTCGTTGTTGAACCCGATGTATGCCCAGGCTTTGTGCGAGAGACTCTGACCAATCGCGCGGAAGAGATTCTCGAAACGTTCCTCGCCGGTTCCGAGGATTATCCACTGTGCATCCATCCCCATGAGTTCATGGACTGACTCTGCAATCAGGTCAAATCCCTTCTGGGCCACCATGCGTGAGATGATTCCGATAAGCGGGACATCATTCCGAGATTGCAGCCCTGTGTGTTCCAGCAAGTACTCTTTATTCTTATTCTTTCCCTCCATATTCTTCATTGAGTACTTGTGTGGAAGATGTTTATCAGTCTGGGGATTCCACTCATCCACATCGATGCCGTTCAGAACACCGGAGAGGTCGGCTTCCCTTGAACCGAGAACGGCATCCATCCCGGCCCCATATTCTGGGGTGAGAATCTCTTTTGCATACGTCTCGCTGACAGTGCTGATGATTTCGGAGAAGAGAATTCCGGCTTTGAGGAAGCAGACGGCGCCGTTGAATTCGAGCGGACCTCCGGGGTAAAAGAGCTCAGGCCTGAGTTCGGCCCGGCTAAGAGTTTCGAGAGGAAACAGCCCCTGGTAGCCAATGTTGTGGATCGACATGATGCTTGCCGTCTTCCCAAACATACTATCCCAGTTATAATTGTCCTTGAGAAGAAGGGGAATGAGTGCAGTCGGCCAGTCGTTACAGTGCACAACGTCGGGCGACCATTGCAGGCGTTGCAGTGTTTCTATCACCGCCTTGTTGAAGAGAATGAACCGCTCGTCCTCATCCCAATCGGCGGTATATATTTTTCCGCGGTCGAAGAAATGCGGACAGTCGATGAAATAGATATCGACCGTACTGCCGGGAAGTGTTGATTGTTGAATGTGCACGGGGCGTGGAATTCCGCCAACCCTTACCGGCATCTCTCCAATCGAGTATTCGTAGTGGAGCTCGAACTTTGATTCGTCGATGGTGGAATATTTTGGCATGAAGACTTTGATGTCGCACCCGGTTTGCTTGAGTGCTTTCGGAAGGGCCCCGGCTACGTCAGCAAGGCCTCCCGTTTTTGCGAACGGCGCAACTTCAGAAGAAACGAGGGCGACTTTCATGATGGTTCATTGGATGCTGTGCTGGAGGGGGTCGGGATCAATAATCGCAGGTCGTCAAGGGATCATTCAAATCCCATTTTCTTCATCAAGGCGAGGAACCGGGGGTGTGAGTGTACGTCTTGCCAGATCGGGTTTATTCTCACGAACAACAATCCACCGAGTCTTTCTTCGTATGCAGCCTCAACATAATCAAATGCTTTGTCAAGGTCATTCAGTGTAAGATGGAGCAGAGCTAAATCCAGAGTCAGTGATGCATCGACGTCTCGCTGCTGACGTTGATAGAGGATATCGAGACACTTCCTGGCCTCCTCAAGCCGGCCTCCTTTTGCATACGCGACTCCGAGGAGGGTTGTGCCTTTGAGCTCGTCTCCCGTCTCGCGTCGAGTTTGCTCGAACATCTCGATCGCTTTTTCCGTCTCTCCATTTACGAGATAGAGCCAGGCGAGATTGTTCTTCGAAGAGCGGAAGCTCGGCTCAAGCTCAAGATTCTTCAGGAAGACCTTTTCAGCATCTTCAAACCGACCGCCGACAGAGTATACAACGCCGAGGTAATCGTTGATGGGAAGCGACAACGGATCAAGCGACCGGGCTTTTTCGAGCTCGCTGATTGCCTCCTCTTTCTTCCCCATGAGAGATAGATGGATGCCGTAGATGTGATGGACTTCGGCTGAACCGGGATTGAGTTCCAAAGCTTTTTGGAACGATCTCTCGGCACCCTCGAAGTTCCAGTCAAAGAAAAGCTTTACGGTGGCGAGTGAGAGGTGGGACTCCATCAAATCGGCGTCGAGAGCAAGGGCCTTCTGAGCGTACTCCTTTGCCTTGGGGTAGGATTTCTTTGGCGACATTTGTCCTGTGGTGCCGAGGACGACATAGCACGCTGCGAGGCCGGAATACGCGAGCGAAAAGTCCGGATCAATCCTTATGGCCTCTTCGAGAACACCTATTGATTTTCGATGATTGTCCGGCGTCCACTTGTTCCAATAATACTTGGATTTGAGATAAAGGTTGTATGCTTCGATGTTTGTGGTTCGGGGTTTTACGAGATGGTCTTTCGTCGTGCCGGGGGCGAGCTTTTCGCGAAGCGCTTCTGCGATGTTGCGGGAGATCTCATCCTGGATTGCGAAAATGTCCGAGAGCTTGCGATCGAATGTTTCGGACCAGATATGATAACCATCGACCGTATTGATGAGCTGTGCAGTGATACGAACCCGATCCCCGGCTTTCCGCACGCTTCCCTCCAGCACCGAGCTGACATTCAGCTTTTGGCCGATTTCCCTGATGTCCTGGTTCTTTCCCTTGAAGACGAAGGAGGACGTCCGTGATGTGACACGCAGACCTTCGACCTGAGACAACGCGTTCAACAGCTCTTCCGAAATGCCGTCGCTGAAGTACTCATTCTCCGGATCTGTGCTCATGTTGACGAACGGAAGGACGGCAACGCTTCTGTACGCGGGGGGCTTTCTCGATTTGATCTGTTCAGGAGTCGGAACGGTGAGACCTTCGCCGGCGAGAGCGTAGATCTCAACCGGACGCTTGACGTGTTTGAGCTCGACTTCGCCCAACGAAACCGCATTGAAGAATGACTGGTTCTTGATCTCATCGTAGACCTTGTCAGAGATCAGAATTGCGCCGGGCACTGACAGGGCCTGAATCCTCGAGGCGATGTTCACGCCGTCACCATACACCCCTTCATCATCATATGCGATATCGGCAGTATGAAGTCCAATGCGCATCGGGACTTTCGGCTCGGTCTGCAACTCATGCTGGACTTCGATGGCGCATTTTGCTGCTTCAATTGCGCTGTTAAATATGCTCAAGGTCCCATCGCCGTAGTACTGAAGTATCCTTCCGCGGTGTCGCGGCACCAACTCTTCAAGGGCTTTCCGCTGCCTGTCTCTAATCTCCTTTGCCTTTTGCTCGTTCTCCTGCATCATCAATGTGTAGCCGACCATGTCGGTGAACATGATCGCGGCCAGGAGGCGAAAGTTCGTTGGCTTCATTTCCTCATGTCCGGTGTTGGGGGATGAATATTCGTATACACAAGATGTGCATTCAATGTATGTGGAGAGAAACCAAAAGGCAAGGCACCTGGCTTGAAAAGAAAAGGCGTCGCGAGGACGCCTTGCTCATGTGAGGCCAAATGAGATTACATGTTCCTGACAATTGCTTCGCCGAACTCAGAGCATTTCACTTCCGTTGCTCCCTGCATAAGTCGGGCAAAGTCGTACGTTACAACTTTTGAATGGATGGTCTTATTGAGGGCAGAGAGAATCAAGTCGGCTGCCTCTTTCCAACCGAGGTATTGCATCATCATCTCACCGCTGAGGATGAGTGAGCCCGGGTTCACCTTGTCGAGGCCTGCGTATTTCGGAGCTGTCCCGTGAGTTGCTTCGAACACTGCATACCCGCTCTCGAAGTTGATGTTGCCGCCCGGTGCGATACCGATTCCTCCAACCTGTGCCGCAAGCGCATCCGATATGTAGTCACCGTTCAGGTTGAGCGTTGCGATCACGTCATACTCGGAGGGACGGGTGAGGATTTGCTGGAGGAACGCATCGGCGATGACATCTTTGATCAGGATTTTCCCGTCCTGCGGATTTCCCTGGCATTCATCCCACGAAACAGTCTCGTTCCTGAACTCACGTTTGGCCAGCTCGTATCCCCAATCGCGGAAGCTTCCTTCGGTGAATTTCATGATGTTCCCTTTGTGAACGAGCGTCACCGACTTTCGGTTGCTCTTGATTGCATAGCGGATCGCTGAGCGCACAAGTCGTTCCGTCCCTTCACGTGAGACCGGCTTGATCCCGATGCTCGACGTCTCCGGGAATCGGATCTTCTTCACTCCCATTTCTGTCTGCAGCCACTTCACGATCTTCTGCGCCTCCGGAGTTTGAGCCTTCCACTCAATACCGGCGTAGATGTCTTCAGTGTTTTCGCGGAAGATCACCATGTTAACTTTTTCCGGGTGCTTTACCGGTGAGGGTACACCTTCGAAATATTGCACGGGACGCAGGCACACGTAGAGATCAAGCATCTGCCGCAATGCGACGTTGATGGAACGAATGCCGCCGCCGACTGGTGTTGTCAATGGACCTTTGATTGCCACAATATGTTCCCTGATTGCTTCGAGCGTATCGTCCGGTAACCACGTTCCCTCGCCGTAGATCTTGTTCGATTTTTCTCCCGCATAGATCTCGAACCAGACAATGGACTTCTTTCCGTTATACGCTCTGGCGACAGCCGCATCGAACACCCGCTGCGATGCGCGCCAGATGTCGGGCCCTGTTCCGTCCCCTTCAATGAAGGGAATGATTGGATGGTCGGGAACAGCGAGCTTGCCGCTCGCATCGACGGAGATGCGATCTCCGTTCCGGGGCGGCGTGAGTTTTTTGTATGATGGCATGGAATTCTCCTGAAGTGTCAATACTAAAGAATGTGATGGCGGATCTTATCGGCGTACTCGGCCATTGCTCCGCCGTCGTATGATTTTAGTTGGAGTACAAACTTTATATTGTCATCCGGATACCGCGGCGTGATATGCATGTGAAAATGAAACACCGACTGGCCTGCGATCCTTCCGTTGTTCGAAAAGATATTGAACCCTTCGAGCTTCAGCGTTGTGACAATCGCGCGGGCGACCTTCTGCGTCACATGGAGCACGTCGTGCAGGTCGGATTCCTTTACGGAGAGGAAATCGAGGCAGTGCGTCTTGGGGATGACAAGCGCGTGGCCATAGTGAATCGGGTTGATGTCAAGGATCGCAATGACCTTGTCGTTTTCATACAAGATTTCCGCGGGGAGTTCATGGCGTACTATCTTGCAGAAGACACAGTCCATTGTTTGTCAAACGCGTTCGCTGAGCGGGGTATACGATGCAACGAGATCGCCCGTGTACAGAGCGCGGGGTCTGAATAACCTGTTGTCCTTGAGGTATTCAAGGATCCGGGCAACCCAGCCCACCACACGGCTCGCTGCAAACAACGGCGTGAACAGCCCCGGATCAATGCCGTAACTATAGTAGATGATCCCCGAGAAGAAATCAACATTGGGGAATATCCCTTTCCCGCCATACTGCTTTACTACTCGTTCCTCGACTTTCTGAGCGATCTCGTAGAGATGCCGCGTACCATTCGTGGCCGAGACCTCGTCGGCAAACTTCTTCAGGATAACCGCCCGTGGGTCGTACGTCTTGTATACGCGATGGCCGAACCCGCTGATCTTTTTCTTTCGTGCGAACATGTCATCAAGATAGGCATCCGCCCGGTCGGCCACACCGATCTCGAGGAGCATGCGCAGCACCGTTTCATTGGCGCCACCGTGCAAGGGGCCTTTCAGGCTTGCCAGACCAGCCGTGATTGCGGAGTACATATCGGCGAGCGACGAGGCGACCGCCATGCTTGCGAATGTGGAGGCATTCATTTCGTGGTCGATGTGAAGAATCATTGCCGCGTCCATCACCTTCGTCATCCGATCATCCGGTTTGCGACCACTGATCATATAGAGGAGATTCGCCGTATAGCAGAGTGAGGAGTCGGGCACGAGCGGAGAGAGGCCCTTGCGGTGTCGGGCAATTGCTCCCACGGCAGTGCCCATTTGCGCCACCTGCTTGATCCCGATCTCTGTCCAGGCACTGTGATCAAATCTGTCCCCTGTGTTGTCGTAACTGCCGAGTGCAGAGAACGCGGTTCGCAAGGAGGCCATGGCGTTTCCATCCTGCGGAAGTTCCCGGATGATTCTGTGGACGGGCTCCGGAAGACTTCGATACGAGGAGAGTTTTGACGTGAACTCCTCAAGCTCCGCGCCACGCGGCAGTTTGCCGAAGATCGTCAGGTAGGCGGTCTCTTCGAATGTTGAGCACTTAACGAGATCTGCAATCTCATATCCTCGATACACCAGCCAACCTTTCGCACCGTCAACGTAGCCGATCTTGCTCTCACAGACTATGACGTCTTCGAGGCCTTTCGCAAAAGATGCTTGACCGAGGAATCTTTCCTTGTCCATACAATATGTTGTTATCGAAAAGGGGTGAAAAAGGAAGGCCGCACACAAGAGAACAGGGAATGAGCAAAACTTCTCCTCTCCGGATTCTGTCTCCTTGCCTTGTTTCAATTTTCAACGAGCGTCGACGCAACAAACTTAAAAAAAAGGTGAGGCAAAGTCAACGCGACGCGGTTGAGGTGGCGACGAACATTCCGCTTCTTGCTTTCCCTTCAATTCTTTGTTATGTTCCTGTTGAGTGATTCAGGTTCTCCCGTCTGAGTTATTGCATAGGAGGCTGTATGCACAAGGCTTTCCTCTCTTTGACCTTCTTGATCGCAATGTTCTCGTCTGATCTCTCACGCTCCAGCTCATGCGACTCCACATTCGTGATGGGGCTGCGGGCAACGATTGAGCGACTCAGCTTGATCGGCGGCTTTGCCGATGTGAACTACAATGGGAAGCTGGACATCGTCGGACGGTCGGATACGATTGCAGGGCCATTC
>JACQVJ010000145.1 GCA_016209805.1 Ignavibacteriota bacterium | reverse complement strand
GAAGAAGCATGTCGCGGGCGTTCTCCGGCAGCGTGTCGATCAACTTTCTGATGAAGTCGATTCTGGATTTATCGAGCTGCTCTTCAGAAAGATCAATCTCGCGGAACGCGTAGAGATCGGCTACTTCGCCGAAAACAGAGTCATGGTCTATGTTAAAATCATTAACGAGGATCTGGCCGAGGTTTCGTCTATTCTTCTTTCCTTCGGAGTCCTTGACTTTGAGCGATTTTTCGAGTGTCTCGTAGTCAATGATACCTTTCTTGAGTAGGGCAAACCCTATCTTATCTGTAATGTCATACTGTGACATGGTGTTCCTTCACTCTCCTATGGGGGCTAGAGAAAACTGCTATACAACTCCTTTGTCGACACGTTGGACAGTTACGATACCGATCGCCGGGTTCTTTGGACGCACGGTTGCCGTTTCCGACGAGACGATTGTCAGCGCCGTCAGCACGACCATAATGATCATCGATATCATTACCTGGATGTAGTCGATGGCGTTCCTCATTTTGTACGAGGTTTCCTTTTCATAGTAGTCGGCAAGCTGAAGCGCAGTGTGTTTCACCGTCCCGGTTTCAGCGCCAGAGTGAAACCGCGAGATGGCGGTCTTTGTAAAGACGCCCGTGGCATCAAACGCCTCGGTAATGCCCGCGCCTTTTTGGGTCATCATCGGAACTGCAACAGTCTTTATCCTGTGCTCCATGAACTTGTTGCCGCTTGCTTCAGAGGCCATTCGGATGACTTCGATGTTCTCACCCGCCCCGCTGTACAACGCATAGAAGACGCGGCAGAAGATCTCAATGCTCATTTTATGAAGGAGGGATCCAATGACGGGAACCTTCCAAATATGCCGGTCGAGGATAAACCGACCTTTTTCCGTCGTGAAGTATTTCACCGCAATCACCAATGGAACAATAGAACAAATCAGGATCATGACAATGTTTTCAACAAGGAAGTCACTCATTGCCAGGGTCGCTGCGGTCATCGGGGGTAGCTCAATGTTGAATTTCCTGAATAGTCCGGCAGTTGCGGGGAAGATATAGCCGACATAATACACTACCGCACCAAAAAGCACGACGAGTGTTACCAGTGGCATGATCAGCGCACTCTTCAGGTTCTTCTTGAACTCTGCCTGTCGCTCGAGGAACTTTGCCGTGCTTTCATAGATCTCCCCCATGTTCCCGCTCTTGGACGCAAGTCCAAGCATGTGCGCCGTGAAGCGGCCGAGAACTGCATCGTGCTTGATAAACGCACGTTCACTGTCTTTGCCTTGCTTGAGCTCCGTGTTGATGTCCCTGATGGTTTCGCGGAGCGTCCTGTTCTGAATGTCGTTGACCAGGAGTTGCATGATCTCGTTGAAGGGGAGCTTTTGTCTGATGAGATCCGCACTCACACGGACAAACGTCACAATCTCCGTCGCGGGGGGCTTGGGCTTGAAGTCAAACGTCCGCTTCTGCACGCGAATGACACGGTAGCCCATTTTCTGGAGTGCTTCCTGTACCTCGCCTCGTGTGAAGGCCTTCTGTTCACCCGTGATCGGCTTCTCGGTTCCGCGCTGCACCTTGTAGACCCAGGTGGATCGGGGAATCACATTCAACAATTTGAACTTACGTTGTCGCGCCATCTGCTGCGCTTTTCCCTTTGCGGCGCGTGGAGATTCAGCTTCCAGAATACCCTGGACCGGTTTCCCCTCGGTTGTGACACCCTCGATTCTGAATTCAGGCATCTTAAGTCCCTCGTGTGTGATTCTCTTGAGTTACGTTTACTCGCTTATTTCAAACAATCAAAGGGTAAGCTCCCCCGTTGCACCACTTATGTCTCACTAGATCCCCCACCTAGCAAAACGAGCGGAACAACTGGGGGAGTTACCCTCTATGCACAACTTCCTCTTTGGCTCTAATTCACTTCATTTACACTCGTACTGTCAGCAGTTACGTCAATCACGACTTTCACCCTGGTCGCGTTGTCATATCCGATTTCATTGCCGACTCCGATAATCGACATCACATCCTGGCTTACGGTTCCCAGGGAGTACGTTGCATTGGCATTCCTAAGATCAGCAAACACTGTTTCAAGTCTGAAGCCAACAAATGATCCTCCACCACCACCTTGTGCCTGTGGTTTTCGCTTGTACAACTGAGCCTTGCTGGCACAATGCACAAGGTCGTTTGATATTGAGTCCCGATTCGTATTCGCCGATTGGTCACGGAACATGAAGAGCCCAACCGCAATCATGATACCGATCAGTACGGTTCCGACGACGATTAGTAGTAATTGTTGTGTTCCCATGGTTGTGTCTGCTCTTCATTAAGGATGCCTAGTGTGAGGCCTGACCGGACTTTGCATCTTACCTATTTTTGGACCCGTGCACCCCTAGGAATCATCTAAACCGTCTGCTTTGTTGCTGCTCGCTGTTTTGGCTCCTCAAGGTCTTTCGCTTGCTGCAACACTCGCCGGGGTGAAACGTCATCAGACCCCGCGCTTCCACTTCCTTTTCACCTCACAGAGCCAACTGAAACCATCAACAACTATTTGAAGGATACCACCGCACTCATCAATCATGCAAACACCGGGAGCTGGGCCCCCGGTGTTTGCAATGAACTACATTGCGTTAGTTGGTTTCAACCACGTACGTGCTGTCGGGGAATACGTTCATCGTCATGATGAGTGGAGTTCCGTCAGCACCCTTTTCCACGCCAGTGCCCGTAATAACAACAGGCCCATTTCCCGTCGGTGAACCTACGACGGCATACGCACCGTTAGCATTCGATGGTTTGGATGTTAGCTTCGCCAGTGTAAGGCCGGTGAAGTTGTTGCTACCGCCACCCAAAGCTTGCGGACGACGGTAGTACTGCTGCGCGCGCGCTGCGAGGTTCACAAGGTCGTTCGTGACTGCGTCACGGTTTGCCGACACTGCGTTGTCCTGGAACATCGTGATACCGACCGCGACTGCGATACCGACCACGATGACGCCGAGGATGATGAGCAGGAGCTGTTGCTGTCCCATAGTAGATCTCCTTGAGTTTGTTGATTATTGATTTGTGTTGGGTTGATTTGGTATTGCTTGATTTAATACTGGATATTTCAACTGCCATGCCAGAGAACCATCCCTGAAATCACAACGAAAATCAATACTTATCGCACTTGCAGTTGGAAGAGAGGTAATATTAACTTCGGCCGTGTTAAATTTCCCGCTACAAAAGGAAATGCTCCGTGGTAGAAGGTGTGGCAGAGAACCCCTTGAGTAGTCCTCAGGCTTGATCGCACACGCTGCTGTACCGTGTATGGTGTTCGCGTTTTTCATCGTCTCAGTCGTTCGTCGTCGTCCCGATAATCTCTTCAATGCTCGTGATGCCTTTCTTCACCAGCTCAACACCGGAGCGGCGCAATGTCCGCATCCCATGCCGCATGCCTGACTCCCTGATCGCTCGTTCATTGATCTTCTCACCACTGTCGAGGATGATATCCCGGATTTCCTGCGTTACGTAGAGGGATTCATGGATCGCGGTGCGACCCTTGTAACCTCCAACGCAATTGATGCAACCGACAGGCTGGAAGATCTTCGCCGAAACGATGTCTTCCTCGAGGAAGCCGACCCGTTTTAGCAAGGCTTCACTGACCTTGGATGCGGGCTGTTTGCATCGCTCGCAGAGCTTTCTCACGAGGCGTTGTGCAACGACGATGTTCAAGGCCTGGGCAATGAGGAATGGCTCAACACCAATTTTGAAGAGTCGTGAAACGACACTGGGCGCGTCATTCGTATGCAAAGTGGAGAACGTAAGATGGCCGGTGTTTGCAAGCTTGATAGCAATATCCGCAGTGATCCGGTCGCGGATTTCTCCGACCATAATGATGTCGGGATCATGACGCAGGATCGCTCTCATGGCGTCGTCAAACGAGAGCTTGTAGTTCAGCTTCACTTGCCGCGCACCCTCGAGCAGGTATTCAATCGGATCTTCCACAGTAATTGTATTCAGCGCGGGTTTCATGACGCTGCGTAAAGCAGCCACCAACGTTGTACTCTTTCCGCTCCCCGTGGGGCCAGAGAGAATCACCATCCCGTGCGGTTTGGAAATGGATTCCGTGAACATTCTCAACGAATAGTCGTCGAGGCCAATCGTCTCAATACTGACAGAGGCATCTGCATCGCGAAGAATGCGAATTACAATGGATTCGAACTTACCATTCAGCTCCCGTGAAATAATCGGCAGCACCGAGACTCTGAAACGGAGAACCTGATCATCGATGGTCTTCTGTGCAGAACCATCCTGGGCTGCCATGCGCTCAAAGCGATCGAGGTTTATGCCATAGCCCTTGACGACTGCAATGACCGCCTCGGCGCGCGTATCTTCAATTGTGTACCAGGAACTCAACTGCCCGTCGAGTCTGAAACTCACTTCCGTCTTGCGAGTTCCTTTGGGGACAATG
>JACQVJ010000144.1 GCA_016209805.1 Ignavibacteriota bacterium | reverse complement strand
AATCCATTCAACCCATCCACCAAGATTCAGTACACAGTTCCAAACAGTTCTCACGTCACGCTGAAGGTGTATGACCTGCTCGGACGTGAGGTCTCAACGTTGGTGAATGGCGAACAGGCCGCCGGGAGTTATGAAGTCGCGTTCAGGGCAAACGACCTTGCCAATGGAACGTACTTCTACAAACTGCAGGCCGGAAGCTTCACAAGCGTCAAGAAGATGATGCTCTTGAAGTAACGCGCTGTTCGTGGCGACAAAAGGCGTGGGCAAAGGATATTGCCCACGCTTTTTTTCTTACAGAATGGAGGGAATGATATGGTCAACTCTCTCTGCTGTTTGTTGGTGATACCCCTACTCGTGCCCTCAGAAGCAATCACGGGGAACGGTCATCGGGGGAAGAAGGTGTTGCCTCCTCGAAATGTCACAGGCGAGGAAATCATTCATCCCATAAACCCCGCCTCCTACAAATACCCTTCCACACACGCCATCGGACCCGGAGATTCCATCGGCTTCACCACGTACGATTACGGGACCAATGGATCGGCGAACCACAATGTCATCAATTACGGGGATGGTGCGTTATCGATCGGGAGGATGGCTGCACAGCAACCTGGGATTACTCCCCCGGATCGTGCGACGTGGTTCTCGCACTCGACAGATCGTGGCATGACGTGGCAACCGTTTTCAAGAGTGGAGTGGTTCAGAACCGGATGGAGCAACATTGATCAACTCAGAGCGCCAATAGCTGGAGGAATTGAAGTAACAGTCGCTCACTCAGGTCTTCGTGTAAATGTTGATGTGGCAAGAGGGGCTGGCTCGTGGGTTCCCGCCACTACAGGAAGTACAGTAGGCTCCTACTGGCCGAAGCTTGCCACCGGTGGAGATTTGAATATCCACATTATTGGAGGAGAGTCTAGTCCGCCGACCGGAGTTGTGTATACGCGCTCGACGGATGCTGGATTCTCGTTCAATCCGGTCGATTTGCACGTGCTAGGCTCGCATATACCAATTTCGGACGCATGGGATGTGGCCTCGAAAGAAAACAAGGTTGTTATCGTATCGTGCGGCCAGCGAGCAGGTACCGATCTCGTGATGCAGGTGTCGACCGACAACGGGAATACCTGGACACAGTCGACAGTGTACGATGTTGCCGGTCCCGGCGAGCTTCCCACTGGCCGGCATCAACCTCAGCCGGATGGGAGCTGTGCCGTCATTATGGACAATGCTGGTACGATCCACGTGACGTGGGGAAACTTCATGGCCGTTGGTGATTCCTTAAGTAATCCCCAACTGTATTATTCTTTCGATGGCGGGATCATGCACTGGAGTTCTGCAACAGACGTCATTACTCTGATTTCAACTGCGCCTGTGCAAGCCGATACTATTGCCGGCGAGCCGGGAGCACCCGGACGCGATGGGAACTTTGCCACCCAACCGGATATCGCCGTGGACGCGAACAACAATCTGTATGTCGTATTCTCGGCTCTCATTGCTGAATTCGATTCGTCAAGCAAACCGTATGAGCATGTCTTTGCCTCCATGTCCTCGGATGGCGGCCTGACGTGGGGTTCGGTCGTCGACATTACGCCGGGATCGGGCTTTGACGCGGCATTCCCATCGCTTGCCGACTTTGTAGATACACACCTGTACCTCGTATACAATAGCGACCCTCTTGCTGGAAACTCCATTCATAATAACCATCCTGAAAACCGGACTGCCATCATGTTTTTGAAGGTCCCAGTTACGGACTTGGTTGATGTGAAGGAAGGAGGGAAAGTACCGGTGAGCTACGCGCTCGACCAGAACTACCCCAATCCGTTCAACCCATCCACCAGGATTCAGTACACAGTGCCGAAACGATCCGGCGTGGAGCTGGTCGTGTATGACGTTCTCGGTCAGGAAGTGGCTTCCCTTGTCAACGAATACCGAAATGCTGGAACGTATGAGCATCTTTTCTCGGCCGAAGACCTGCCAAGCGGTGTGTATTTCTATACGTTGCGGGCAGGAAGTTTTCTACAGACCCGGAAGATGATATTGCTAAAGTGATTTTCAATTGTTAGCTTTACGGCGTGGGCTGCACAGGGTCCACGCCTTTCTTTTTTCCGGCGTCGTTACGTAAGCTCCCACGAATCCTAACGACGCGTCACGAGATTGAATGAGAGATGTACAAGGCGTAGTTCACAGATTTAATCATTCGACTTGTTCAGCTCCACCGAAAGGAGCTGCGGGGCCATGCTTGCTGCAAAGGGTCTCCGACTCAATTCAAGAAATTTCTAGTCAGTACTAATCCACGGTTGATCCATCATTGAGTAACTCCGTCCGAAAGGAGGTGAGCGAAACACGGCAAGGAGTCGAAAGAACGATAGGAAGCCTGTTTCACACACACCATCACAACACAAGAAAGGAGGTTCGGTCATAAAAAGGTACCTGGTCTTCGTGCCAGGATGAAGCCGTTACTCAAAGACAACGGCTTGAACGATGTGGTCATCATATAATCACTAACCTTGCTATAAGGAGGCTCGTCATGGCGAAGATGTGTTTAATTGTCCTTGCTGCACTCCTGATAGTTGGAGCTGCATTCTCGGGCATTCACAAGGGACCCCGAGTACTTCCTGCCAAAGCAACAGCCGGTGATGAGACTGATGAGGTTTTTGAGGTGATGGGGATGAGGGTGTATCCCACTGGTCCTCTTGCAGCTCCGGGAGATTCAATTACCTACACCACGTACGATTACGCGACGAACGGATCTGTAAATCGGAACCTTATCAACTACGGAAACGGTGTCCTCTCATTTGCGCGCATGCTGGCGCAGGGTACCGGCACGACCCCACCTGATCGCGGCTCATGGTATAATTTCTCCACGGATGGGGGAAGGACGTGGCAATATTCATGGGGGCGAGTTGAGTCTGCCTACCACGGATGGGGGAACATTGATCAACTGCGGGACTTCGGGGGCCTTGAGGTGATCGTGTCCCATCTCGGAGCAGGATTGCCCTTAACAGTCAGTGTTGATCTCGACCGCGGAGCGAACAGTTGGCTCCCAAGTACGACAAGTCCCGGCAATGCTCTTTGGGCCAGGTTGGGAATCGGACCGGGGGTTTCCTTTCATATAGTTCACGGTACTGGCGGCAATCCGGCGACAGGACTCGGCTATACGCGTTCCACAGATGCCGGGCTGTCCTTCGACAGGATTGACGTTAATATCTTTCCAGGTAATGCTGTTCCCGATGCGGACACCTACGCGGCTTCGGCGCGCGGAGGTAAGATCGCTTTTGTTGTTGCCAGCGATGGAGGCGATGTGGTACTGCTTACCTCAACCGATAATGGCGATACGTGGGCAACGCGAACGATCTACCAGTCCACAACTCCACCGCCAGAACCACAGCCTCAGCCCGACGGGAGCTGCGATGTTCTTATTGACAGCGCGGGCGTCATTCATGTAGCGTGGAGCAATTTCATGAGGATTGGCGCTGATCTGGTTTATTCCATCGATGCACCGGTCATGTACTGGAACTCGTCATCAGAAGTGATTCGCACTATAGCATATCCGGTACGGGACAGCACGATGATTGTGCCGACAAATTCCCGGTTTGGCAACTACGCTAATCAGCCTGACCTCGGCACTAATTCCACGGGCAGTGACGTCTACTGTGTCTTTTCACAGTTGATTTCAGAACGAGACGGATCAAATAATAACTACAGCCATGTCTATGCAGTGAAGTCGCAGGACGGTGGAACGACTTGGGGTTCTGAGGTTGATCTGACGCCGGGATCGGGATTCGATGCTGCATTCCCTACTATTCCCGATCTCGTGGAGGATACCGTGTATCTCGCATACTTCGCGGATGCACTTGCAGGTAACTTCATAAGGGGTAATCATGCCCAAATCCAGGTCGCAGTAATGCTGCTGAGAGTTCCTGTGTCTGCGATAACGGCGGTTCATGAAGTTGGAGGCGAGCTGCCGACCGGTTATGTCCTGCAGCAGAACTACCCGAATCCCTTCAATCCTTCCACAAGGATATCCTATAGCATTCCGACTGCAGCTCAAGTGAGGCTTTCTGTCTACAACATGCTCGGACAAGAGGTCGCAAGCCTCGTGAACGAGTACAGGAATGCGGGAACCTACGAAAAGGCTTTCTCCGCACAAGATCTTCCGAGCGGCGTATATTTCTACACACTCAGGGCGGGAGCCTTCTCAGAAACTCGCAAGATGATATTGCTAAAGTGATATCCTTTTATTAGCTTTACAAGCGTGGGCCGGGAGAAGGTCCACGCTTTTTCTTTTTCCTCACCATCATTTTTACTGCAAATCCGGGTGGCTTGATTCGCCGCCAACGGCGTGAGAGTCTGCACGGGGCCTGAGAAAGTATCTACGGATTAAATTGGACGTTCTCTCATCCTAGTTCACACATTCAAATCACAATTCCCAGAGGTAAGCCATGTTGAAAAAATTGATTCCATTTGCTTTGGTTGCGTTGCACGTCGGACTCGCCTATGGAGGATCCGGAGGCAGAGAGAGATTCACTGCGCCGCAACCGCTTCCCCCCGAAACGCCGGTTGATGCGAATGCAACATTCAAACCCGTTCCTCCCCCCGATTGGTCGACCATGAACAACGCGGTCGGAACATTCACGACTCTGACGGGATTCTACGACTACCAGTCGAACGGCGGATCAGTACAGCACATTCAGGTGAATCCCGCCAACGGAAATATCCACGTCACGTATATGCTCGCGACGGATTCAACGGCAGCAGGCTTGAATCTAAGCAGGCGCGTTGCCTATGCGTTCAGCTCCGATGGCGGTGTCTCGTGGAACAACTTCAGTAATGTTACTGTCCCGAATCGGCGATCCGGTTTCCCAACAATAGATCTTCTTCAGGGAGCGAATGCCGGCCTACCGGTCATTGCGAGCCACCCCGATGGCACGCCGACCATCGCAACGCTCTTTGTTGATTCGCCTGAGGGCACAGGGCTCTTTAGCGAATTGACTCCTCCTCCAGCCCTCGGTCAGACACTCGAGCCGATCTGGCCGCATGTTGGGAGTGCCAGTGACGGTTCCATGATAGTAGCTGCATCCCAGAACAACCAGACCGTTACCACCGGCGTGGGTTGGCACAATAGAATGCAGAATGATTTCGCCACGTGGAATCCGACCTGGGACATGTGGCCGGGCGATGTACAAAGTGGCGGACGGTACCCGGTGCGGGCAAATGGTACCGGACGCGTTGGCATCCTCTGGAATACATCGAACGGTACGGCCGTGGCGGGTAATAGATTAAGGGAGTCAACAGATAATGGGGTAACATGGTCAGCTCCAGTGAACCTTTTTCCCCCGCGAGTTGTAGGTGCCGACACAATGTACCCATACGTCCACTGTGACTTTGTGTACAATGGAGACGTCCCGCTTTATGTGTTTAGTGAGTTCAATATCAATTCAACGGGAACAGATCTACAGCCGGATATAGTGTTCTACAGCGCAGCGACGGGATTTGTAGTGGCAGTTCCGTATGATTCAACAAAGTACTATTTCGATCCCGTCAACCAGCGATTCCACCGAGACAATCTTGGTTGGCCATCGATCGGACTCTCAGGAAGTACTATTGTCGTTGCGTACCAGGGATTTCAGCAAGAGAGTGATGCACGAAACTACCGCTATAGCGACATTTGGATGGTAACATCGAATGACGGTGGAAACACATGGTCGGCGCCGGAGCGCATTACGGATACTCCGAATCAGGACGAGCGCTATCCGAGCGTTTCGAAATGGAATGCGCCCGGTGTAGCGAACATGGTGTGGTCACAGAAGAGTCAGAGTGGTTTGTATGCATTCCCCGGCGGCGCTGACACCGTGCGGTCGTTCCAAGTTTTCTTGAGGAAAACTCTCACAAGTGTCGGAGAAGGAGAAACCGGTGTTGCGAGCTCATTCAAGTTGAGCCAGAACTTCCCGAACCCCTTCAACCCCGGGACGAAGATTGATTACACTGTCAGCAAGTCTGGACCTGTAAGCATCAAGGTGTACAACATGCTCGGACAAGAAGTGGCAACTTTGCTCGATCAGGATCTCTCACCCGGTCAGTATCAAGTTACCTTCGACGGCAGCGCACTTGCAAGCGGCGTCTACATGTATCGCATGCAAGCTGGGAGCTTTGTTGAGTCGAAAAAGATGATCCTCTTGAAATAGTAAGGCTGAGGTGCCGCAGTATCTGAAGCGTGGACAGTCGGACTGTCCACGCTTTTCTATCTCTGGCGATCCCGTCACTTGAACCAGTTGCAGAAAGGAGTCCGTTCATGCAGAGGTCGGTTGCAGTGCTTGTTGCGATCGGTGTTGTCCTTTCCCCTTTGTACGCCGGCGAATCAAACAGAGTCAGATCTGTCAAGACTCGAGCCCCCCTTTTGCCGAATGAAGCAGAGATCATTGCCACAACCGAATCGGGGCAGAAGCCTCCCCCGTCTTCGCACGTCACTCCACTGTCCCCGCCTGTCGGCGTGTATACAACGTTGAACGGGTTCTTCGACTACCAGAGTAACGGTGGAGCGTGTCAGCACATACGCGTGAACCCGGCGAACGGAAACATCCACGTCATCTACATGATTTCCGAAGACTCGCTGGATTCGGGAGGGCCGACTCGTGGGACTGTGTATGCGTTCAGCAGCGACGGGGGATCTTCCTGGAATAACTTCAGCAACGTGCGGGTTCCCATCCGTCGATCGGGATACCCGTCGCTCGATTTGCTGCAAGGTCCGAACCAGGGACTCCCCGTAATTGCCAACCACAATGTTGTCAGTGTGTTGCAGTCGACACTGTTTGTCGATGCGCCTGAAGGAACCGGAACATTCGCCGAGTTGATCCCACCCCTGATTATGCCACCCATGACCGGCGGTGAGCCGATTTGGCCTCATGTCGCAGGCGCAGCCGATGGATCGATAGTATTTCACGCGTCGATTAACAATCAATTGCCGACCGGAGGAGGCGGTCCAAATTACCTTACACGTACATCGGACTTTGGCATTAGCTGGTCACCATTGTGGATGCAATTTCCCCCGCCGTTCAATGATCCGGGAGGCGCTTACCCCACGATTGCCAATGGAACCGGTCGGGTCGGTACGTTCAATCTTGCACCGGGCGATGGGGCGTATTGGCTTGAGTCGACAGACAACGGCGCGACGTGGCCTTCGATGGCGACAACAATCTATCCTGCAACACGAGTCGTCGGATCGGACACACTCTCCAACTGGGTGGGAGGCGATGTCATCTACAACGGGGAGATAGCGCTGTTTGCGATGAACACATCGCGCACTGATGGTGAGGGGGGATTCTTCTATGCCGGGTCACGGATTGAGTTCTGGAGTCAGGCAACAGGCTTCGTTGACGCGGTACCGTGGGACTCAACGTTGTATCTGAGTCAGATGGTTGGGCAGGCATTTCATCTGTCAATGGGCTATCCTGTGCTCGGTCTATCGGGATCGACAATCGCGCTCGTGTACATGGCGTTCCAGCCCGATACGGGAGCGGGCGGCTTTAACTATGGTGATGTTTGGTACGTGTTGTCAAACGATGGTGGATTCACATGGACATCTCCCACAAACATCACAAACACACCCAACCTCGACGAGCGTTATCCAAGTATCTCACGCTGGAACGAACCGGGGGAGCTGAACATTACCTGGCAGGAGGATACACAGCCGGGCGCGCATGCATTCGGCGACAACGCGCCAATCTCTCGTTCCAGTCAAGTGTTTCTTAAGATGATACTCACGGACGTCAATGGTCATGGAGAGGTACCGAACCATTTCGTTCTGAGACAGAATTATCCAAACCCATTCAACCCCGCAACAAAGATTAGCTATACCATTCCAACGGGTTCGAGCGTAAGACTCTCAGTATACAACACACTCGGTCAGGAAGTTGAGACGCTTGCCGATGAATACAGGAACGCGGGAACGTACGAAGTTACATTCTCCGGTGAGAGTCTCGCGAGCGGCGTGTATTTCTACAGACTGAAAGCAGGCCCCCATACAGAAAGCAAGAAGATGACCCTTCTTCGATAGCTCCTCGCTTCCGGGCTTGCATTTGTCCATGCCATTGGTTTCTTTAACAGGTGTCGTTGATCCCTGAAGTCATGGGGGATATGACTTCAGCCTGATGGAACAATTCTCACCAATAATCATCGAAGAGGTTTGCAATGACAAAGTGGATACTTCCTGCACTGCTTGTGTTCGTGGGGAGCGTAACGCACGCAGGCGGACGAAAGGAATTGCCTGTTCCCAAACTCAATGTTGAGACAACGGCTCAGCATCTACCCGGCGGGTCGAAAGCTCTTCCACCCGAACCACCTGCGAACAATTCTGGCGTGGGAGTGTATACGACGCTCTCAGGTTACTTTGACTATCAGTTAAACGGTGGTGCTTGTCAGCATGTTCGGGTCGATCCATCGAACGGTGCAATCCACGTAACGTACATGTTGGCTGAAGATTCCGTGGACTTCAATGGCACGCGTCGATCGGGCTATGCCTACAGCACCGACGGGGGCGCAACATGGAACAACTTCTTTCAGGTGCGAGTGCCGAACAGGCGATCCGGCTATCCCTCGATCGACATAATGCAGGGCTCAAATGCAGGTCTGCCGGTTGTTGTCAATCATAGTGTCGTGAGCACGGACCTTGTTTCCGTTGCTTTCGTTGATTCACCGCCAGGATCAGGAGCATTTGCCGAGCTCAACCCTCCGCCGTCCGTGAGCCCCGGAGACGAGCCGAGCTGGCCGACGGTTGCTGGCCCGGCAGACGGATCCATTGTGATGAACGCGTCGCGCTCAACGGCATTGACTGATCATATCACACGCACGACCGATTTCGCCACTTGGTCGGCGTGGCACAACCCGACGCCGAATGCGCTTGCCGGCATCCCGACTGTCTCCAACGGGAGCGGTCGCGTTGGCGCTTTGATGAATACGATCTATGCAAACGTGCAATCGGAAGGCGTCTTCTGGCTTGAATCTACTGACAATGGAGCGACGTGGCCAGCAGCGGGCACCATGATCTATCCTCCGACGCGTATTGTTGGGCCAGATACATTCCAGGCGTGGCTCGGTTGCGATGTGGCGTACAAGGGGGATGATGCACTTGTCACTATCAGCGAAGTCAACATCGGCGCCAACGAGCCGACCGATGGTGCACAAATTGCGTTCTGGAGTCAGACGACAGGAGTCGTTGCTGCGGCAACGAAACAGAATACGCCAGGCGTCACGGCGACACTGAACAAAGCACAAACAAACCAACTGACGATGGGATATCCCGTAATCGGCATCACCGGGTCGACCGTCGTGATCGTGTACACGGCGTACCTGTCCGACACATCGGCTGCCGGGTTTAACTATGGTGATATCTTCATGGTGAAATCCGGAGACGGCGGTCTGACGTGGTCGACACCGGTCAATGTTACCAATACACAGTTCCTCGATGAGCGCTATCCAAGCATCTCGAAGTACAATGAGCCGGGAGTTATCAACATGGTGTGGCAGGAAGATATTGAGCCGGGTTCGGCTGCATTTACGGACAATGCTCCAATGTCGCGCGCACGCCAGGTGTTCCTCAAACTTCTGGTTACTGGTGTTCGGGAAGACGGAGGTGTTCCAGCGAGCTATGTGCTCGGTCAGAATTATCCTAATCCTTTCAACCCCGCGACAAGGATCAGCTACACCATCCCGACTGGTTCGACAGTAAGACTCTCAGTGTACAACACACTCGGTCAGGAAGTTGAGACGCTTGTCGATGAATACAGGAACGCGGGAACGTACGAAGTTACGTTTTCCGGAGAGGGACTTGCAAGCGGAGTGTATTGGTATACACTCACGGCAGGGAAGTACGTAGAAACGAAAAAGATGGTGATCGTTCGATAGATGGTTTGGGCGGATTTCTTTGGTTGAAAAAACAAGTCCTAACAAACACCAGTTTCAAAATCAATAGAGGAGAACAAACTCATGATGTTCAGAATAACGTTTTTGCTAGTCCTGTTTGTATCAGCGGCGGGCACTGTTCTGTCCGGTGGCAAGAAGGCACTTGATACTCGGCCAGACGCCGTTGATATCGAAGGAGTCGGATCATACCCGAGGGCGGGTTCAGGTGAGATCCCGCTCACCAATCCGACTGGTCTTACGTGGATTGCCGTCGATACCATGGGGAACGCATTCGGTCCCGCCAGCCGTGGCGTAAAGCCGATCGCATACGATTCAGCGACGGGAATTGTGGGAATTGTCTATCGTGGCGCAACAACGTATGCCGCAGGTACTGGGGAGTTGTGGTATAGCATTTCTCATGGTGGGACAAGCTGGCGCCGGGTGGGACCACTCAACAGTGGAACACCGAACCTCCTCCGTTATCCGAGCGGGGCTATCTCGAACCCCACTAATTCCAGCGATACGTCAAATGTCCTTTTCTTGTTTGCAGCTCCTTTGCTGCTTCCCTCCGCGACTGCATTTGGATTCATGGCATATGGTGTAGACTTCCCGATTGGAACTGGGGTCGGCGTCGGGTTTGTGGTCGACCCAGATTCGAATTTCTGGTCTAATGCACAGCTCTGGACAACACACGGCGGTCCGGAGATTAATTGGGCAGCATACCGTTATGTCACGACTACCGCGTTGCCCGCGAACCTCTGGCGGACGCACACCACCGATTTTATCAACATAACGGAGGGTGTTCCCCCAACGTGGGAAGCGTCTGCCTTCAATACTTCGTTTGGGCTCGAGATCGGAGGACAGGAAAGAAATGGAATTCACTACGTTGGAAAATGGGGGCCGTTCAACGGTGATCCGAATTGGCAGGTGATTGATAACGTTGGGTACTCTGTTTCCAGCGACGGAGGCATAACTTGGGGGCCGTGGACCCGCCCACAGCCGGATTGGAGGACAGCGTCCGGAATTGGGGGTTATGATTTCTGGACATATGGAGGTCCCGGCGCATACTCAAAAGAGATGCTCGTAGATATGAATGGTCGTGTTCATTTCTTTGCGGTTACATTCGACACTCTGACACTGGAACGACAGGTCGTTGAGATCTATGAAACCGGATCCGGTTGGGGGTCGCACTTTATCACCACTGATCTCAAAGAAACCACGCGGCTCAACTACCCGGGGACAGCTGGCAATTTGAACCAGATGGGGAACCATCTTAACGGTGCGATCAGTCAAGCCGGTGACGTCATGACGCTCATGTGGCTTGATGGTGGGGTCCAGGGCGACACGCTCACGGATATCTGGCTTTCGTATCGACGCATCTCGGATCCGTCATGGTCGACACCAGTCAACCTTACCCAGACACCGGACTTTGCTGAGCTTCTGTTGCACGCCGCGCCGACGCTTAGACATAATGGCGGGGATAACTACTCGGTCTTCCTCGGCAGGGCCTACGAGTCCGGTGTGACGACATATCCTCCGGAGAGCGGAAACAGAACGGTGTTCTATTTTGCCACCCATACTTTTGACGCTACAACAGGAGTCGCTGACGGGAAAGGTTTGCCGGGAAAGTATACCTTGTCTCAGAATTATCCTAATCCTTTCAACCCGTCGACGAGGATTGGCTACACAATTCCGAGAGGCACGAACGTCAAGTTGTCGATTTACAATGTCCTCGGCCAGGAAGTCGCGCAACTCGTGGACGAATACAAAGATGCCGGGGCGCACGAAGCAACCTTCTCCGCGGCAAGTATCCCGAGTGGTGTCTACTTCTACACGCTCAAGGCGGGAGACTTCCTTAAGACCAGGAAGATGATGGTGTTGAAATAGGAGCTGGTTGGATGAATCAACTATTCGGCGTGGGCACCACAATGTCCACGCCTTTTTTCTTGTCATGACAACCTACATTCTCATATTCACATTCCTGTTTCTCCTGCCGGGTCTTCAGCATTCCCCAGCTCAATTCTCCAAGGCTCCCGCTTCCATCATGAGCGGAACGAGATTGGATGTCGATATCAATGGAATTGTGTATCTCCTGGATAGCAAGAAGAACACTGTGCGCCGGTTTTCAAAAGATCGAGTATTGCTGACGGAAATCGGCGGCTCGGGATGGGGAGATAACCGCTTTGACCAGCCGATGGGAATCTGGGCCCGGAACGGCATTGATGTCTTCGTCGCGGACTACGGCAATCATCGCATTCAACGCTTCGACCGCAATCTGTCATTTGTTTCGTCGCTTTACACGCGCGATCGCACGAATACGGATGAGCGCTTCGGCTATCCGACAGATGTTACTCTCTCTCGATTGGGTGATCTGTACATTTGCGATGGCGAGAACTCGCGAATCGTAAAACTGTCCGGGTTCAGTAAAGTCGAGCGCAGTTTCGGAGGGTTCGATGCAGGTCGAGGGAGGCTGCACAATCCCACACGCATTGAAATGGGGCCGCAGGATCATGTGTACGTGGTTGACGGCAACAGAGTAGTCGTGTTCGACAGCTTCGGCAATTTCATCCGGCAAATTGGCAACGACCTGTTCACGGGCGAACTCGTGATTTTTGCCGATGCCTTCGGACTCGTAGTCCTGAACGACGAACGGCTCTTCGTCTTCGATGAGAATGATGCCCTCAGAACCACAATCCCCGTCGCATCTCTTGTGGACGCATCAGATTCTCACGTTCGGTCGATGGCCGTCCAACGGCGGACATTATACCTGATGACAGAGGACGGACTTATCACGGCTCCCGATCCGCGTTGAGAAAGCTGTACGATTCTTGACTAATTAGAAAAATCTCAGTAGCATGAGGCTATCATTTAAGAAAGGAGAGCGCGTATGGCAAAAAGCCTAAACAAGGTCATGCTGATCGGGAACCTCGGCAAAGATCCTGAGCTGCGCTACACGACGAGCGGTGTTGCGGTTGCGACGTTTACCCTTGCCACGAACGAAAGCTGGAAGGATCAGGATGGCAACCTGCAGGAGAAAACCGAGTGGCACAACATCGTTGCGTGGAAGAAGCTTGCCGAGATCTGCGGAGAATGGTTGAAGAAGGGAAAGAAAGTCTATATCGAAGGGAGGATTCAAACACGCAGCTATGAGGACAAGAACACCGGCACAAAGAGGTATTTCACGGAAATCGTTGCCGACAACATGCTCATGCTTGATGGAAAGGGTTCGGCCCAACAAGCGGATACTACGTCCTCGTCTTCAGCTTCAACGCTTGATTCTCCATTGCCGCCGGTTGAAAAGGAAGAGGATCTGCCGTTCTGAGGCTCATCCCCTAAGCCTCAGTTCGTTACTCCAGAGACTCATATATGGCGGCTCTCTGACAAGCAAAACGTCGAGTGTCATGGTCCGCGACTCCTGATTGTGGTTGTGTGATGGGTCGGATCCTGTGGGAGGATGCGCGCGGATGGTGACGATCCGGGCGTCATTCTCTTTTTTTGGACGGCTTCACCCCCTTTGTCTATCGCTTGTACTCTTCGCATTATCGATCTTAGGAATGTCGGATAGATCCATTCGCCTCAGTGTTCTTCTGCTCTTTTCCTGTGTTATCGACACGTGGTCTCAAGATCCTGCCACGGCAAGGCATGGGATGGTTGTGTCCGGGGATTCCCTTGCGACGGTTGCGGGAGTTGATGTGCTCAAGCGTGGAGGGAACGCGATTGATGCTGCGGTGGCGGTCGGATTCACACTTGCAGTCACTCATCCACAAGCAGGAAACCTTGGCGGTGGTGGATTCATGCTCCTGCGTCTCGCGGACGGAAAGGCGTCGGTGATCGATTTCAGGGAAAAGGCGCCCGGTGCGTCAACTCGTGACATGTTTCTTGACAGTCTCGGGAATCCGATTCCGAAGCGGAGCGAACACGGCGCAGTTGCTGCCGGAGTGCCGGGAACGGTT
>JACQVJ010000008.1 GCA_016209805.1 Ignavibacteriota bacterium | reverse complement strand
TTTCAATTCCGAAGGGTGTACTTTACCTACGACAATGACATCTCGGAACAGTTTTCTTCACGCTTCAGGCTTGAAGCCGACCAGAGCGCCCGATCAAGCGACGGAAAGATCAGTGTGTTGGTGAAGGATGCCTATCTCCGTTGGAAGAACGTGTTTCGCGGGAGTGATTTCTATTTTGGGATTCAGCCGACGCCGGCGTTTGGCGTGTCAGAGAATGTGTGGGGGTATCGCTCGCTGGAGAAGACCATCATGGATCTCCGGGGGGCAGTCTCCTCACGGGATTTCGGAGTCGCATTAACGGGAAAGATCGATGGGGCGGGAATGTTCAACTACACGGTAATGGTTGGGAATGGCGCAGGCAACAGGCCCGAAACGGATAAGTACAAACGGTACTACATTTTGATCTACATAAAACCGATGACCAATCTCCATGTCACGTTATTCGGTGATTATACTGATCGTGGAAATATTTCCGACCTGTATAACACCTTGACTCCGCAAGAATCCGTGCCGAACGGTTCGTTCACAACAGCTGCATTTGTTGGATACACCGAGAAGAACTTGTTCAATGTCGGTGTAGAGGGTTTCCTTCAGACCAGACAGAATGGATTCAACGACGTGGCGTCATTATCGTTAAAGAGTTTGAATAGCATCGGCATTTCGGCGTTTGGTTCCGTAACCATTCATCAGGGCGTCGATCTTGTTGGCCGGTTCGATTTCTTCGATCCGAACATAAATGCAAAGGCAAGAGGAGACAGGCGAAACTTCATCATAGGTGCAATTGCATGGAGGGCCGACAAGAACGTCAGCTTTATCCCGAACGTCCAGATAGAAACCTACAGCAGTTTGCCGGGAGGTCGCTCAATCGAACCATCTATAACTGGCAGGCTGACATTCTACTACCTATTCCTATAACCAGCGGAGCAAAGAGAGACTCCACCAATATGCAGAAAACGATTCTCGTCGTCGATGACGAGAAAGACATAATCGAGATGCTCCGGTACAATTTGGAAAAAGAGGGCTACCGCGTGATCGGTGCCCGCGATGGTAAGGGCGCACTTGAGCAGGCTCAGAAAACTCCCGACGTTATCGTGCTTGACATTATGATGCCGGAGATGGATGGATGGGATGTCTGCAGGAAGTTGAAGCAGGACCCTCGCACGGCGAATATCCCCACAATCTTTCTCACGGCAAAGGGGTCGGAGTTTGACGAAGTGCTTGGGCTAGAGCTTGGCGCTGACGATTACGTGGTAAAACCAATCAGCATGAGAAAGCTGCTCGCACGTATCAGGGCCGTCTTGCGTCGGCGTTTTGCTTCGGCCCGGGTTATGTCGGAGTCGCAAGAGATAATTCAGCTCGACGCCGTGGAGATCAACGTCCCAAACTATGTTGTGAAGGTCGAAGGGAGACAGGTGTCGTTGACAAGGAAAGAATTCGAGACGCTTGTGTATCTCGCTACGAACAGAGGACGCGTAGTGTCGAGGGAAACTTTGCTCGATGTCGTTTGGGGGCAGAATGTCCATGTGGTTGACCGGACGGTGGATGTGCACATCAGCAAGATTCGCGAGAAGTTAGGACGGTTTGGGGAATACATCGAGACCGTGAAAGGAGTTGGATATCGTGTACGGACGTGAGCGATGACCAGGATTCAATCAAAGATCACGCTGATATATGTTGTTCTGACGTTTGTCGTCGTTGCTTCCGTCGGGACTCTGTCAAGCTTCAAGATGGAATCTTATTTCAAGGAACGAATGGTGGCAAACCTCTCGAACCGGGCCCTTTCGATGTGGTTTTTGCTAACCCAGGGGCCGGCGGTTTCGTTTGAGGAACTGGATCATCGGCTCAAGGAACTAGCGCGGCTGGCGGAGCTGCGTATCACATTGATTGCTCCGGACGGAACGGTGGTCGCGGATACCGATGTTCCCTCGGTTGATCTTGCCACCGTAGAAAACCACCTGATGCGGCCTGAAGTACAAACTGCTCTTCGTGAAGGCATCGGCGGGGACACCCGACATAGCTCAACGGTTGGAAAAGACTTTCTGTATGTTGCAAGGTTGGTGGAGAAACGACCGCCGACAGGCCTGTTGCGTCAGGTAGCGTTTATCAGGCTTAGCGTTCACCTTGAAGAAATTCAAATGACATCGGTAGATATTCGGTTCAATATCTTTGCTGCAGGACTTGTTGTGCTTCTGGTCGTTGTCGGTGTCAGTATGTTCATTTCCCGCCGTATCTCGAAACCAATGGTTGAGATTGCGCAAAAGGTCAAGGAGATTCGTGCTGGTAACCTTGAAACACGCATTGACATAACCACTAACGATGAAACGAGTGAGGTGGCGCGTGCGGTGAATGAACTGGTGGATAAGCTCAAGGCCGACATCGTTCAGCTGAAAAAGCTCGAGCGGGTCAGGAGTGAATTCCTGGGCAACGTGTCGCACGAGCTGAGGACGCCGATATTCTCTCTTCAGGGTTTTCTTGAAACACTCATCGAGGGGGCAATCGACGACCCGAAGGTAAACCGCGAATTCCTCAGAAAAGCATATGCGCACGCTTCACGCCTGAACACGCTTCTCGGCGACCTCATCACAATCTCCCAGATCGAGTCGGGTGAAATGAAGATGAGCTTCCGTTACTTTGGGCTGAATGAATTTCTCAGTTCGATAGTCAAGGAATTCCAATCAACGGCGGAACACAATAATGTTTTGCTTCGCTTTGATACGTCACGCCTTCCTGAGATAGAGGTGCTTGGCGACAGGGAACGCCTTCAGGTAGTGCTGGAGAATCTGATCGAGAATGCGATAAAATACAATCGGGCAGGAGGTGAGGTGGTTGTTTCCTTCACGCGGCGAAATGCTGGCACAAAAATATCCGTGTCGGATACAGGGGTCGGGATCGCTCGTGAACATCTCTCAAGAATCTTCGAACGGTTCTACAGGGTTGACAGGGATCGCTCACGTGAGGTTGGCGGCACAGGTTTGGGTCTTGCAATCGTGAAGCACATCATCGAGGCGCACGGAAGCTCGGTCAAGGTACAAAGCGAACCGGGAAAAGGGAGCACCTTCAGCTTTGAGCTGAAAACGTAAGGTGATCGAATCGGTTCCTGCGCCTTGCCGGTGGAAACCTCTCTTCGGAAGCGGGGCCTGAGGATTCGTTTTTTTGACAAGTTAACCCTCTCCAGTGGTGATTCGGTTCCATTCTCCCGGAACCGATGGCAATTGCGCTGTCGCCTTTACATTTTCTTAACATTGGTTTAATGAACAAGTAACACGGGTTGCGCACATTGTTTCCGAATGAACAAGAAGGAGACAACAATGCCGACAAAATCCATCGTTCTCAGTCTATTTCTCACATTCAGCGGGCTGTCTTATGCTCAGACACAGTTGAATGGTGCGGGCGCGACATTCCCATACGTCCTCTACTCGAAATGGTTCGACGTCTACAAGCAAAAAACCGGAGTGCAATTTAATTACCAATCGATCGGCAGTGGAGGCGGGATCAAGCAGATCATTGAGGGGACTGTTGATTTTGGTGCGACAGACGGACCTATGAAGGATGAACAACTCGCTGAGACATCGAAGAAGCAGGGGGTAGACGTGCTTCACATACCGACCGTGCTGGGCGCGGTTGTTGTGACCTACAACCTGCCACAGCTGGGTGCAGGATTGAAACTCACACCCGAAACCCTCGCCGGCATTTTCCTTGGGGAGGTAACAAAGTGGAACGATCGGAGGATCGCCTCTACAAACCCCGGGAAAAATCTCTCCGATCAAACTATTATTGTTGCTCACCGCTCCGATGGAAGCGGGACGTCGTTCATCTTTACAGATTATCTGAGCAAGGTGAGCAAGCAATGGGAAACTAAAGTCGGACGCGGCACGTCCGTGCGATGGCCAACAGGGCTTGGCGCAAAGGGAAACGAAGGCGTTGCCGGACTGGTGAAACAAACAGAAGGGTCGATTGGTTATGTCGAGCTCGCGTATGCCGTGAAGAATCATCTTCCCTACGCATGGATGAAGAACAAAGCAGGCGAGTTCATCGAGCCGACACTTGAGTCGGTGAGCGCAGCAGCGGCAGGGGCTGCGAAGGACATGCCGGAAGACTTTCGCGTTTCAATCACAAATGCAGACGGCAAGAGTTCGTATCCAATCTCCGGCTTCACCTGGCTTCTGGTGTACAAAAAGAACAGGGACAAGTCAAAGGGGGAGGCTCTGGTGAACTTTCTGAAGTGGGCAATGGCCGACGGACAGTCCTACGCCAGTGACCTCCTGTATGCGCCGCTGCCGAAAGAAGTAATAAAACTGGTAGAAGTTAGGGTCCAATCAATCAAGTAGGCAAGGATTCTTTGTTTTGGAGGAAGAAACAATAGTCGAGAACCCCCGCTCTCAGGAGCAAACCGGGGATGTCGTTTCGGTCGGGAGTGATCTGTTGTCCGGCGTGACTGACAAACGCAGGGTGCGGAAGTATAATCTGGGTGACTTGCTGTTCAAGAACCTCACGGTGCTGTTTGCTGTTGTCGTTCTCATGCTCGTCCTGCTGATGGCGTTTGAGATGTATGACGGATCGAAGCTCTCTTTTCAAGAGTTTGGTACAGGATTCGTCACAAGCTCTTCGTGGGATCCGGTGGAGGAAGACTACGGCGCACTCCCCTTCATGTATGGAACCATAGTCTCATCGCTTCTTGCCTTGCTCATCGCGCTTCCGCTCAGTGTTGGAGTTGCGATATTCCTCTCTGAACTCGCGCCATCGTGGGTTGAGCGTCCGGTATCATTCATGGTGGAATTGCTGGCCGGCGTTCCGAGCATCGTGTACGGACTCTGGGGTATCTTCGTTCTCGTTCCATGGATTCGTAAGACTGTTGAACCGTTTCTCTCGGACCATCTTGGTTTCTTACCTCTCTTTCGGGGAGCGCCGTACGGGTTCGGGATGCTTGCCGCCGGGATGATTCTTGCGGTCATGATTCTTCCCATTATTGCGTCGATATCACGGGATGTGCTTAGGTCGGTCCCTCGTTTGCAGCGGGAGGCGGCGCTCGCCATCGGCGCAACGCAATGGGAGACAACACGGATAGTTTTGCGTGACTCGAGGTCGGGCATCCTCGGAGCGACAATGCTCGGCCTTGGCAGGGCGATCGGTGAAACCATGGCCGTCACAATGGTCATCGGAAACCGGCCTGAGATATCGTTCTCTCTGTTTGATCCCGGCTACACAATGGCAAGTGTGATTGCAAATGAGTTCACTGAAGCGACGACGGAGATGTACATTAACGCGCTCATCGAAGTCGCATTCATTCTCTTCGTCATAACGATTGTTGTGAATATGCTTGCCCGTCTGCTTGTTTGGAGCGCAACGAGGAAGTGGAAATGAAATCAGCTACGTTGACAAACGGCCGGTTTTATCGTCGGAAGGCTATGAACTTCTTCATGAATTCCCTGGCATGGGCTTCGGCATTGATGGCTGTAACTCCGGTTCTCCTGATTTTCTTCTACACTGTCGGAAAAGGCGCCAGCTACATCGATCTCGATTTCTTCACGCACATGCCGAGGCCCGTGGGAGAGCCGGGCGGTGGGATGGCAAATGCGATCTTAGGAACGTTAATACTTCTGGGACTCGGGAGTGTGGTCGGACTGCCAATCGGAATTCTTGCCGGAATCTATCTGGCCGAGTTTGGAAGAAACAAGTTTGGAGAAGTCGTCAGGTTTATGACAGACGTTCTCAGCGGCGTTCCATCCATCGTCGTCGGTGTGGTTGCATATACACTGGTGGTGCTGCCGATGAAGCAGTTCTCCGCGCTGGCCGGAGGGGTTGCGCTGGGGATATTGATGATTCCCACCGTGACGAGAACGAGCGAAGAAATGATCCGGCTGGTTCCCGATTCATACCGTGAGGCGGGTCTCGCCCTGGGGATTCCGCAATGGAAAACGACGCTGAGGATTGTTCTCCGAACTGCGTTCACGGGAATCACCACCGGTGTTCTCCTTGCCATGGCAAGGATCGCAGGAGAGACTGCGCCACTGCTGTTTACCGCGCTCGGAAACCGCTTCTGGTCGACTGCGATCGACCAGCCAATTGCTTCACTTCCCGTGTTTATTTATGATTATGCCAAGGCTCCGTTTGAGGATTGGAACAACCAGGCGTGGGCGGCGGCTCTTGTTCTGATTTTCATGATATCAATCTTGAGTTTCACCATCAGGTTTGTCACGCGGTCTCGTTTTCAGAATGATTGACTATGGACGTTAACGCAATGGAACATGACTCGGTTGGCGTTTCGCGGACACAGCTTCACCATGCGATTGCGAAACCGAAAATGTCGGCTCAGGACATCAATGCGTACTTTGGGAAGGTGCAGGCGTTGAAGGATGTCACGACGGACATTCCGGCTAATCGCGTTGTTGCAATCATCGGCCCATCGGGCTGCGGAAAGTCAACATTCTTGCGAACCCTGAACCGCATGCATGAAGTTGCCGGCGGTTCAATCACCGGGAAGGTCCTGCTCGATGGGGAGGATATTTACAAATCCGATGCTGTCCTTGTACGAAGACGTGTGGGGATGGTGTTTCAGAAGCCAAACCCGTTCCCGACGATGTCAATCTTCGACAACGTTGCCGTTGGCTTGCGTCTCAACGGGAATAACAGCAGGAAGGAAATTGCCGAAATTGTTGAACGAAGTCTCCGGCAGGCAGCATTGTGGGACGAAGTGAAGGACTCGCTGGGCAAATCAGGTGCAAGCATCTCCGGCGGACAGCAGCAACGGTTGTGCATAGCGCGGACATTGGCTGTCAATCCGGAAGTGGTGTTGATGGACGAGCCTGCCAGTGCTCTTGATCCCATTTCGACGGCAAAGATTGAAGAATTGATTTTCGAGTTGAAGAAGGACTACACAATCGTTATCGTCACTCATAACATGCAACAGGCTGCGAGGGTCAGCGATCGCACGGCGTTCTTCTATCTGGGTGAGCTGATTGAGTACGATGAGACGAAGAGCATGTTTACGACTCCCGCAAAAAAACAGACGGAAGACTATATCACAGGCCGCTTCGGGTGATGCGAGATTTCTGAACATCCTACAGGAGAACTATGCAGCGACATTTCGTTCAAGAGCTGGAGATGCTGAAGACAAACCTCGTGAAAATGGCAAGCTTCGCGGAGCAGGCCATTGCTGATTCGATCGCCGCGCTTCTCGAGCGACGAAAGGATATCGCCGAACAGGTAATTGCCCGGGACAAGAGGATCAACTCATTGGAAATCCAGATTGACGACGCCGTTGTGGACCTGCTCGCATTGCAGCAGCCGGTTGCAACAGATCTGCGGTTCATTCTTGCGGCACTGAAGATCAATAACGACCTCGAGAGAATCGGCGACCACGCGGTGAACATCGCCGAGTCCGCCCTCCAATGCGCCAAGCTTCCCTCCGGAACACCGCTTACCAACATTCCGGAGATGGCCGAGATCACCAAGAAGATGTTGCGAGATGCCATCGACGGATTCATTCACAGCAATGCCGGTCTCGGCAGAGCTGTCCTCAAAGGTGATGACACCATCGACGATCTCAACAAGAAGATCGTCAACGACCTCGTGGCGGTTATTCGGAACGAGCCCAACTCCATTGATGAAGCGCTTGATCTCATCCGGGTGAGCAGGAACCTCGAGCGAGTTGCGGATCTGGCAACCAATATTGCCGAGGAAGTGATTTTCATGGCTGAGGCAAGAGTCGTAAAGCATCATGTAGAAGAGAGTCCTCTATCGCAATAACCCACATCCTTCAGCGTCATCTTTCTGTAATCATTGTCAATTCCTCCCGTCCTCCATTTTCGAACACATCGGAAGCCGTTGCGGAAGTTCTTTACTCTATCTCAACAGAGTGTTAAAGAACTGGTAAACCTCACGTAATCGCTCAGTAACACCGTCCCTGTATATTTACAGCCAAATCTGCAGCAGCACCTGTTTCCATCGCAGCATGATTCTGGAGTTCTTCAGCAGCATTGATGAATGTCCAATCAAGTGTCGGAAAGCCATTCCGACACTTCGGTCTTCAGCTTCCTGACACCGCTGGCGAGGCCCTTCCGTTTTTAGCGTTGCCTTGCACGAGCAAAAACACTATCTTGTTCCACGACCGTTTCACATTTCTCCGCATGGGACTTTTCACAGTAGAAGAGAGTACATGGATTTCCTTCTCTGGGTAGCCCGGTCTCTGCACATTTTCTCGGTGGCTATCTGGCTTGGGGGATTGACATATCAAGCGGTCGTTGTCGGTCTTGTGTCAAAGGCTGAAAAGACGGAGTTCACGGAGAGCACCAGGCACATGCTGAGGAGGTTCACTCCTTTTGTGTGGTTGTGTCTGTGGACGGTGCTCGTCACAGGCGTGGGCCTGATGTTGTTCGATCCGAGGTTTCTCTGGTTTCAGTACCACGACAGGTGGGCGGTGTTGTTGGGTCTCAAACAATTTGTGTTCTTGTTGATGCTTTTTTTTTCATTTGGCTACGCTCGAATGTTCAGCAGGGTTGACGAGATACTTTCCGGCTCACAACAAGACCCAGACGAATCTCCCCGCCGATACTTTGATCGAATGATGCAATTCGGGAGGATTAACATAGCTCTTGGAATTGTAGCGGTTCTTCTGGCTGCAGGCCTTCACTGACAAACATCAGAAGGTTCATTGGGCAAGGTAATTACAATAGCGAATCAAAAAGGGGGCGTGGGGAAAACCACCACTGCCGTTAACCTCGCTGCCTGCATCGCGGCGGCCGAAAAAAGGACTCTCCTCGTCGATGCAGATCCGCAAGCGAACGCAACAAGCGGTGTGGGGATTGAAGGACTCTCCGCAGGGAAAAGCACCTATGAGGTGATCGTCGGGGGGATGAGCGCGGCTGAAGCCATCCAGCAGACGCAAATGCCATACCTCTCGATAATCCCCTCTCACATCGACCTCGTTGGTGCAGAAGTTGAGTTGGTTCATGTGGAGGACAGGGACCGGAAGCTCAAAGCGGCACTCGATCCCATCCGAGGTACTTTCGATTTCATCTTTGTAGATTGCCCGCCCTCGCTCGGACTACTGACGCTGAACGCCCTTGCCGCTGCGGATTCAGTTCTTATTCCAGTCCAGTGCGAGTACTATGCGCTCGAAGGGTTGGGACAACTGCTCAACACAATCAACATGGTTAAGAAGCAGCTGAATGAACAGCTGGATATTGAAGGCGTTTTGCTGACAATGTACGATAGTCGGTTGCGCCTCTCGAACCAGATCGTCGAAGAAGTGAAGAAATACTTCGGCGAGAAAGTCTTTAAGTCCATTGTCACGAGGAACGTGCGCTTGAGCGAGGCTCCAAGTTTCGGCAAGCCGATCATTCTGTATGATGCCGTCTCGATGGGCACGAGGAATTACATGGAGCTTGCCCAGGAGGTTCTGACGAAGAACAACCATCGTATCACGAATTGAGTTGCGGAGCGCTGCCATGTCGAAAGTAAAACCAGTTCTCGGTCGCGGTCTTGCGTCGCTGATTCCACGGGCCTTGCCATCATCGACTCCGATTGCACGCCAGGATGATGGCCTGACCAATGAGATCATCGCAAACGTCGACATCGACAAAATCAAACCGAATCCCTACCAGCCACGGCTCGAATTCGATCCTGTAACTCTTGATGAGTTGAAGCGTTCGATTCAGGAAAAAGGAATCATCCAGCCGATTACCGTGTGTCGGGTCACGGATGGATATCAGTTGATCTCCGGTGAGCGCCGCGTTCGGGCTGCCCGGGAAGCGGGGCTGCGGCAGGTGCCTGCATACATCATCCGTGTGCGAACTCAGGAGGAGATGCTTGAGCTTGCCCTGATTGAAAACCTGCAACGGGAACACTTGAATCCTATCGAAATTGCGATCTCATACAAGCGACTCATTGACGAATGCAAGTACACACAGGAGCAGGTGTCCGAGAGGATTGGGAAGGATCGAACAACGATTGCCAACACGTTGCGTCTGCTGAAACTCCCTGAGCCCATCAGAATGGCAGTTCGGAAAGGCGAGGTGAGTGCCGGGCATGCACGCGCGCTTGTGGCGATCGATAACGCCGATCTGCAGATGTCGATCTTTCACAGGATTGTCAACAAGGGACTCTCGGTCCGCGACGTAGAACGATTGGTACGGGAAGAAGGGAAAAGAAAACCCCGGCGAGTCCAGGTCCCGGCACATCCGTCCGGGAGTTCGCTCGCAGGAGTCGAAGAAAAGCTCCGCCAGACCCTTGGGACGAAGGTTGAGGTCAAAACGCTGACCGACGGCAAGGGGCAGATCTTGATTGAGTACTATTCTCTTGATGATCTGGATCGATTGCTCGAATTGTTCGCTCTGATCCAGGATCAAAGTAGTTAACACTCATAATTGAAGCCATGGAGAGAAGAGTCATTGCAACCAAACAGGCACCCGGTGCAATCGGACCTTACAGTCAGGCGGTAGCGACTGATTCATTTGTCTTTACCGCAGGACAGATTGCGATTGATCCTGCGACAGGCGAGCTTGTGGCGGGAGACATCAAATCGCAAACGCGCCGTGTTCTTGAAAACGTGAAAGCCATCCTCGAAGCGGGCGGCTCGAATCTCCATAGCGTCGTAAAGACGACCGTGTTCCTCAAAGATATGAATGAGTTTGCAGCAATGAACGAAGTGTACGGCGAGTTCTTCAAGGACTCACCGCCCGCCCGCTCGACTGTTGAGGTTGCCCGGCTGCCAAAAGACGTGCGTGTAGAGATTGAGGCGGTCGGACTCATTGCTTCCAGATAGCGGCGCGGAATGAGAGGATTACCCCTTCTCTTCATTATTGTTTGCTTCAATCCTCCGGCGCTTCTGGCTCAAGCAGTGCCGGACACGACAAAACCTCTCGTAGAAGATACGAGTGCCGTTGCCCATCCGATCTCCACCACTCCACTCAGCAGTTCCATCGATACCGTGACCAAAGAATATCATCCGTCGAAACTCCCCGGCGTTGCCTTGTTGTTCTCTGCGCTCGTGCCTGGAGCGGGACAGGTTTATAACGAGTCATACTGGAAAGTACCCATTGTACTCGGCTTCGGTATTTACTTTGCCTCACAATGGCTTGACAATCACCGTCGGTACAAGGATTATCGGGATCAATTCAAGACCAGCATAACACCCGAAAATCCCTCCGGGAATTCGCAGCTGTTTTCCATCAGGGAGTTCTACAAAGATCAGCGCGATACCTTTACGTGGTATTTCGCCATACTCTATTTTGCCAATCTTGTCGATGCTTACGTCGATGCGAGTCTCTACGATTTTGAAGTTGGAGAGGACCTCTCCATTAGGATGCTTCCGGGAAGGGGGCCACGCCTAACGCTCCAAATTGGATTCTGAAGATCTTCTCGAACTGTGTAGCCACTCATTCCTGGAGAATTGAATGCTCAACTACATCTGGCTTGCACTCATCGTTATAGGGATTGCAGTTGCGGCGGGAAAGGACTTCACGCAGCCTGCCGATCCCTCTTCTTCCAACCCCTACCCGACGCTCACAAAGGTGACGAACGATGGTGTAGTCGGGTCGGCGAAGACTGCGGTCACTCTTGCAATCGGGCTCATCGGCATCATGGCACTCTGGCTTGGCATCATGAAGATCGCCGAGCAAGCGGGATTGATCGCGAAGCTTGCCGCTCTTCTCAAGCCTGTGACGAGTCGCCTTTTCCCCGATGTTCCTGCCGACCATCCCGCAATGGGCGCGATGATCATGAACATCTCCGCAAACATGCTGGGGCTTGCGAATGCGGCCACGCCCCTCGGGCTCAAGGCAATGGAAGAATTAAACAAGCTCAATAAGAAACTCGGCACCGCGACCGATGCCATGTGTACCTTCCTCGTGATCAATACCAGCAATGTCCAATTGATTCCGGCCCCAGTGATAGCCATCCGCGCCGCTGCTGGCGCCTCGAATCCAACAGAGATTCTCGGAGCGGTGATTGTTGCGACGACGATTTCCACAATCATCGGCGTCATCGCAGTGAAGCTCATGGCAAGACTCCCAAAATACAAGCGAGAACTGGAGAGCTGATGGACACCATGCTGAGCGTTGTGAAGTTCCTTTCCGTCATTGCCATTCCTGCACTTGTGTTGTTCGTTGTGGTGTACGGGATTATCAGGAAGGTGAAGATCTATGAGGCGTTTGTAGAAGGTGCGAAAGAAGGATTCAACATTGGTGTTCGTATCATCCCGTATCTTGTGGCAATGCTTGTTGCAATTGGGATCTTTCGAGCAGGTGGTGCCATGGACATCCTCACCCTTATCCTTTCTCCCATCACGTCACTGATTGGTATGCCGGCGGAAACTCTCCCCATGGCGTTGATGCGACCGCTTTCCGGAAGTGGCGCTTTAGGCGTGATGTCCGAGATCATCACCGCGAACGGACCGGAGTCGTTGATCGGCAGGATGGTGAGTGTGATGATGGGGAGCGGCGAGACGACCTTCTATGTCCTTGCAGTTTACTTCGGGTCGGTCTCGGTCAGCA